>CAYNUN010000167.1:3414-5216 GCA_964400345.1 uncultured Methylobacteriaceae bacterium | reverse complement strand
TTCTCCGCCGCCACCACCACCGCTGTCCGCGTCCCCGGCAAGCCCAACTTCGAAAGGCTCATGACGTAAATATGATGTTCGGCCCATGGCATCGAAACCTCCCGAAACATGATCCCCGGGAAGGGCAAACCGTAGGCATTATCAATCAGCAACGGGAGACCTCGCCCGGCCGTCCAAGCGGACAATTGCGCCATCTCCCCATCATCAAGCACATTGCCGCTGGGGTTCGTCGGGCGCGAAACACACACCGCGGCCACCCGCTCCGCCGCTGCCCCCTCCGGCAGGGCCGAAAACTCCACATGATACCGAAAACGGTGCGGTCCAGTCCGGCTAATCCTCGGCTTCATCCCCAAGAATGTGCCAGGCATTAATTCTTGTGGAGCGTAGCCGATGTATTCGGGCATGACGGGGAACAGGATTTGCCGTTCCGGGCCGGCGCCGAGGAGATTGAAGAGGAAAAAGAAGGCGCTTTGGCCGCCGGGGGTGACGGCCAGATTTTCCGGACCGACCGGCCAGCCGTATTCGTGGCGCAGCATGGCGGCGAGGTCCTCGAGAAAGCCGGGATTTCCCTGCGGCGGATCATAAATCGCCAAGACCCGACGGAGCTGGGCCGAGTGGGCCATGATTTCTTCCAAGCGTGCCTTCCAGAGAGTCTCCATGGCCGGGATATGGGCCGGATTGCCCCCGCCCAACATGGCCATGTCCTCGCCGCCGTCGGCCAGCGCCCGGCCCAAATCTTCCATCAAATCTTCAATTCCGCTCCCGCTGGCGATACGAGCCCCCAGCGAGGAAAATAGCTCCCAATTTTGCTTCATCGGCCCGAGCATAAAAAATGCCGGAAAAAATAACAGGTGAATTTCCCTGCGCATCCGATCCTTGGGGCAATTTCTTTGCCTCGGGGAAAAGTTTTTGCTTTGGGGGAACCCAGCGGATGAGGCATGCTGACCGACTTGCCATGCATCGCTTTTTTCTCCCGCCAACCGATTTCATTCAAGACCGTCCCAGCCTCAGCGCCGAGGAAACCCACCACGCCTGCCAAGTGCTCCGTTTGGCGGAAGGGGAAAAAGTCGTGGTCTTCGACGGGGCGGGCAACGAGCTGCCTCCCGAGCGGATCAATTGGAACTCGATGGAAGCGACCCGCTACATGTTCCGGCAGGACACCGGCGGCGAGTTCAACTCTTTGGGCTTCGTGCGGATCAACATCCCGAACCCGCACGGCGTCTATATGCACGACACGCCCGCCAAGGGCATTTTCGGCGACGATTTCCGCTTCGTCTCCTCGGGCTGCATGCGCGTGCAGAACGTCCGGGATTTCGTGCAGTGGCTCCTGAAGGACACGCCGAACTGGTCGCGCGATCAGATCGACGCGGCGATCCATTCCGGCCAGCGCGTCGATGCGCGGCTCGTCCAGGCGGTTCCCGTCTACTGGGTCTATGTCACGGCTTGGGCGACGCCCGACGGCACGGTCGAATTCCGTGACGACATCTACAACAAGGACGGCCTCGGCCATGTGCCCGTGGCCGCGCTCGCCGAAAACGACTGAGGCTTCCGCACGACGTCCCGCGGAATTCACGCGGGAAACGGCGCGTATCGTCGCTCGGGTCGTTGCCGCCGACGGGGTTCGTCCCTAGTTTCCCGGCCGTCTTCCTGCGGTCGGAGCCCGTCGGCGTGCCCCTCCAGTCCTCCCCCAGATCCGCCCGCGGCGGTCTTGCGATCGGCGCCGTCCGGCGCGATTTCGCGCCTTGGAACGATCCCGCCGCCGTGCCGCTCATCCGCTATGAGGGCGTCCGCAAGTGCTTCGG
>CAYNUN010000167.1:0-3404 GCA_964400345.1 uncultured Methylobacteriaceae bacterium | reverse complement strand
CGATCTTCGAGCGGGAATTCTTCTGCCTCCTCGGACCGTCCGGTTGCGGCAAGACGACGCTGATGCGGATGCTGGGCGGATTCGAGACGCCGGATGCGGGGCGCGTGTCGCTGGCGGGAGCCGACCTTGCGGGCGTGCCGCCGCATCGACGCCCCGTGAACATGATGTTCCAGTCCTATGCTCTGTTCCCGCATATGACGGTCGCGGGGAACGTGGCCTTCGGGCTGAAGCAGGACGGCCTGCCGCGCAAGGAGATCGCCGCGCGGGTCGATACGATCCTCGACACGGTCCAGCTTCGCCGCTTCGCGGACCGCCGGCCCGACGCGTTGTCGGGCGGCCAGAAACAGCGCGTCGCGCTGGCGCGGGCTTTGGTCAAGCGCCCGAAGGTGCTGCTCTTGGACGAGCCGCTCGGCGCGCTCGACAAGCGTCTGCGCGAGGAGACGCAATACGAGCTGATGGACCTTCAGGTCGAATTGGGCATCACCTTCCTGATGGTCACGCATGATCAGGACGAGGCCATGACCATGGCCGACCGGATCGCCGTGATGGACAAAGGCCGCATCGTCCAGATCGGCACCCCGGCCGAAATCTACGAAGCGCCCGCCGATCGCGCCGTGGCCGAATTCATCGGGGACGTGACCATTTTCGAGGGCGTGGTGCAGGGTCGGGACGGCGACGGTTGGGCCATAGCGTCCGAGGCTTCGGGCGGCGTCCTGCGCGTCGGCGATGCGGCGGGGCTCGCTCCCGGCCGGGCCGTCGGCGTCGCGATCCGGCCCGAAAAGCTGCGCATCCTCGAAGACGGCGACCAAGCGCCCGCGAACGTGATCGAGGGCCAGGTCTGGGACATCGGCTATCTCGGGGATTGGACGGTCTACCGGGTGAAGCTCGATTCCGGCCTCGTCGTCCGCGTTTCGCGCGCCAACACCGCGCGTGTCGTCGAGCGCCCGATCGGCTGGGACGACCGCGTCCGCATCGGTTTCGAAGCGAACGCGGCCGTGGTGCTCACGGCATGAGCGGGGAGGGCGAGCGCCGCGCGGGCCGCGCCGCTCTGATCGGCGTGCCTTGGCTTTGGCTGGGGATCTTCTTCCTTCTGCCCTTCCTCGTCGTGCTGCGCATGGCGCTGTCGGACTCCGCGCAGGCGCGCCCGCCCTATCGCCCGGTCTTCGATCTCGCCGAAGGATGGGTCGCGACGCTCGACAAGCTCGCCGCCTTCGATCTCGAAAATTTCCGTCTCCTGTGGGAGGAGCCGCTCTATCTCGAAGCGTTCCTCACCTCGCTGCGGCTGGCGACGGCGACGACGCTGATCCTCGTCCTGATCGGCTATCCGCTCGCTTATGCGATGGCGCGCGCACCGAAGCGCATCCGTCCGATCCTCGTCGCCTTGGTGATCCTGCCCTTCTGGACGAGTTTCCTGATCCGCGTCTATGCGTGGATCGGCATTCTGAAGCCCGAGGGACTGCTCGATCTGCTGCTCATGGAGCTGGGCGTCATATCGGAGCCGCTCGCGGTTCTGAACACCGAAACCGCGATCCTGATCGGCCTCGTCTATGCCTATCTGCCCTTCATGGTGCTGCCGCTTTATGCCGTTCTCGAAAGGGTCGACGAGACGCTGATCGAAGCGGCGGCCGATCTCGGCGCGCCTCGCTGGAAGGCCTTCTGGCTCGTGACGGTGCCGCTCTCGATGCCGGGCGTCTTCGCGGGCTCCTTCCTCGTCTTCATCCCGGCGTTGGGCGAGTTCGTGATCCCCGACCTGTTGGGCGGTTCCGAGACCTTGATGATGGGCCGGATGCTCTGGGTCGAGTTCTTCAACAATCGCGATTGGCCGCTCGCCTCCGCCGTCGCGATCGTGCTGCTCGTGCTCGTGATGGGGCCGATCATGGCCTATCGGGCGCTGGAGAACCGCCGTGCGGAAGCGGAGCGGGCGGGGGGCGGATCGTGAAGGGGCTGTCGCGGGTCAATCTGGCGGCGCTGACCTTCGGCTTCGCCTTTCTCTATCTCCCGATCCTGATCCTCGTCGTCTATTCCTTCAACGCGTCGAAGCTCGTCACCGTGTGGGGCGGCTTTTCGACGGAATGGTATGCCGCGCTGTTCCGCAACAAGGCGCTGATGGACGCGGCGGGCGTGACCTTCCGGATCGGCGCCGTGTCGGCCACGATCGCGACGGTGCTGGGCACGATGGCGGCGGTCGCGCTCGTGCGCCTGCCGCGCTTTGCGGGCAAGGGGCTCTTCGCCGGCCTCCTCTATGCGCCCATCGTCATGCCCGAAGTGATCACGGGCCTGTCGCTCCTCCTGCTCTTCGTCGCGATCGATCTCGACCGGGGGTTCTGGACGGTCACGATCGCCCATGTGACCTTCGCCATGTGCTACGTGGCCGTCGTGGTCCGCTCCCGCCTCGCGACCTTCGACCGGAGCCTCGAAGAGGCCGCGATGGATCTGGGCGCGACGCCGCTGCGCACCTTCTTCTCCGTCACGCTGCCCTTGATCGCGCCCGCCGTGGTCGCGGGCTGGCTCCTCGCCTTCACGCTTTCGATCGACGATCTGGTGCTGGCGAGCTTCACCTCCGGCCCCGGCGCGACGACGCTGCCGATGCGCATCTACGGCCAGGTGAGGTTGGGCGTGACGCCCGAGATCAACGCGATCTCCACCTTGATGATCGGCGCCGTCGCGATCGTGGTGATCGCCGTGTCCTTGGCGATGCGGTCGCGCGAGGGGCGGCCGTAAGGAAGACCTCATGGTGAGGAGGCCCGAAGGGCCGTCTCGAACCACGAGGTTTTCGTGCCTCGATGTCCTTTCCGGACCGCAGGTCTCCGGACCCGCCCTTCGGTCGCCGCAGAAGGCAGGGCCGGTCCGAAGACCGGCCGTCCGATTCGCGCCTCGCGGCTCCGCCCTCGTCCTTCGAGACGCGGGCTTCGCCCGCTCGTCAGGATGAGGGCTCGGTTGTAAAGGGCCCGCTTGCGCCCCTCTCCCGACCTTCCTCCCGGCCCCCACCCTTGCCAAGCGCCCCGCCCTGCGGCGATACCCGCGCCATGCGCGCCTTCGACGCCCCGCTGCCGATCGACGTCGTTCTCGAACCCCTCGCCGCGGCCCTGCGCGCGGGGCCGAACGCCGTTCTCGTCGCCCCGCCCGGCGCGGGCAAGACCACGCGCGTCCCCCTCGCCCTTCTCGACGAGCCTTGGACGAAGGGAGGCAAGCTCCTCCTTCTCGAACCCCGCCGCCTCGCCGCCCGCGGCGCGGCCGAGCGCATGGCGAAGACCTTGGGCGAGCCCGTCGGCGACACCGTCGGCCTCCGCGTCCGTCTCGAATCCAAGGTCGGGCCGAAGACGCGCATCGAGGTCGTCACCGAAGGCGTCTTCACCCGCATGATCCTCGACGATCCGGAACTGTCCGGCGTCGCCGCCGTCCTC
>CAYNUN010000166.1:4844-5239 GCA_964400345.1 uncultured Methylobacteriaceae bacterium | reverse complement strand
CCGCGATGCGCGCCTGCGCGTCCTGCCACGCCTTCGAGAAGGGCGGCGCGAACAAGATCGGCCCGGCGCTTCACGGCGTCGCCGACCGCGTCAAGGGCGCCGTCGCGGGCTTCGGCTATTCCGCGGCCCTCAAGGCCCGCGCGACGCAGGGCGAGAAGTGGGACGCCGCCTCCCTCGACGCCTTCATCAACAATCCGAAGGCCTATCTCCCCGGCACGTCGATGAGCTATGCGGGCCTCGCCGATCCGGCGCGCCGCGCCGACATGGTCGCCTATCTGCTCTCCCTCAAATAAGTCTTCGACCCGCGGGTCATGGGAAGGGCGCCTCCGGGCGCCCTTTTTCGTTTCCGGACCCTCGGTCCGCGCTATGCTCGCGCCATGACACGCAACCTCGCC
>CAYNUN010000166.1:0-4834 GCA_964400345.1 uncultured Methylobacteriaceae bacterium | reverse complement strand
GAGCCCGTGTGAACGGCGGGCGTACGCATCCGCGCGCCGCGCTTGCGCACGGCGCGCAGGAGGGTCTGCCGAGCATTGGCACGCACGTCCGCCGTCATCTTGGCCGTCTCCTTGGAGTTCAGGCCCAGCTTGTCCGCCAGCTCACCAGCCAGGGCGTCCATGTCCTCGTCCTCGCCCGCCTCCTTCCGGCTTCGCTCCTTCTGGCCGCGGCCCTCGGGACCGCCGGAGCGCAGATGCCCGTCGCGCCCGAAGCGGCGACCGGACGCAGCGCGCGTTCCGTCGGCGAGGCGACGCGCTTCATGGTCGCAGCCGCCAATCCGCTCGCCGCGCAAGCCGGGCGCGACGTCCTGCGCCGGGGCGGAAGCGCGGTCGACGCCGCGATCGCGATGCAGCTCGTGCTGAACGTCGTCGAGCCGCAAAGCTCCGGCATCGGCGGCGGCGCCTTCATCCTGCATTGGCATGCGGGCGAGAAGCGCCTGCGCAGCTTCGACGGCCGCGAGACCGCGCCCGCCGCCGC
Source organism: uncultured Methylobacteriaceae bacterium (assembly GCA_964400345.1). Taxonomy (GTDB): domain Bacteria; phylum Pseudomonadota; class Alphaproteobacteria; order Rhizobiales; family Beijerinckiaceae; genus JAIXZO01. The sequence goes on along the minus strand of CAYNUN010000166.1, from coordinate 4,317 downwards.
CGCGCCCGACCGCTTCATGCGCCCGGACGGCACGCCCGTCCCCTTCCGCGAGGCGGTCGTCGGCGGCCGGTCCGTCGGCGTTCCCGGCACGTTGCGGGCGCTCGAAGCCGCGCATGCGGCGGGCGGCGCTCTGCCATGGGCGGCGCTGTTCGAACCCGCCGTCCGCCTCGCCGAAGAGGGCTTCGCGGTCTCGCCCCGCCTCGCCGGACTGCTCGCCCGCGAAACCGCGCTGCGCAACGATCCGCGCGCCGCGGCCCTGTTCTACGAGGCCGACGGCACGCCGAAGCGCGCGGGCGTCGTGCTGCGCAATCCGGCCTTGGCCGAGACCTTCCGGACGCTGGCGGCGCAGGGCGCGGGCGCGCTCCATGAAGGCCCGCAGGCCGAAGGCGTCGTGGCCGCGGTGCGGGAGCACCCCTCCGCTCCGGGCGATCTCACGCGCGACGATCTCCGCCGCTACCGCGCCGTCGAACGCGAGCCCGTCTGCGGGCCCTATCGCGGCCGCCGCGTCTGCAGCATGGGGCCGCCGAGTTCGGGCGGCGTCGCGCTGCTGCAGATCCTCGCGGCGCTGGAGCCGCATGATCTCGCCGCGCTCGGTCCGACGCCCGAGGCCGGGCATCTCATCGCCGAGGCGTCCCGCCTCGCCTTCGCCGACCGCAACCTGTTCCTCGCGGATCCCGATTTCGTCTCCGTGCCCGTCGAGGGCCTGCTCGACGCCGACTATCTCGCCCGCCGCGCGCGGCTCGTCGATCCGGCGCGCTCGATGGGCACGGCGTCCCCCGGCGATCCGCCGCGGCGTCGGGCCGAGCCGCGTGCGGCCTCCGTCGAGGAGGAGACGGGCACGAGCCATCTCGTCGCCGTCGACGCGCAGGGCCATGTCGTCTCCATGACGACGACGATCGAGGACGCCTTCGGGTCGCGGACCATGACGCGGGGCGGCTTTCTTCTGAACAACCAGCTCACCGACTTCTCCTTCCGCCCCGTGATCGACGGGCGGCGCGTCGCCAATGCGGTGGAGCCCGGCAAGCGTCCGCGCAGTTCGATGGCGCCGACGATCGTCTTCGACGCCGAAGGCCGGCCCGTCCTCGCCCTCGGCTCTGCGGGCGGGGCGCTGATCATCGGCCATGTCGCCAAGACGCTGATCGCCGTCCTCGATTGGGGCATGGATCCGCAGCGGGCCGTGGATTTCGGCAATGTCGGGTCTCTCAACGGCCCCGTCCTGCTCGAGGCGGGCGGCGAGACCGCCGCTTGGAAGGCGCGGCTCGAAGCGCTCGGCCATACCGTGACCACGGGCGAGATGACCTCCGGCACGCAGGCGGTGACCATCGCGCCCGGCCGGCTCAGGGGCGGGGCGGACGGCCGGCGCGAGGGCGCGGCGGTCGGCGACTGAGCCGCGCCGACCGCATGCGCGGGCCGGCGGACGTCGTCGTCCTGGCGCTCAGGCGATGCCTTCCACCGCCGCGATCAGCCGGACGAGATCCTCGTCCCGGCTCAGCCGGTGGTCGCCGTCCTTGATCAGCGTGATGGCGGTCTCGTCGCCGGGCAGATGTTCGAGCAGCGTCATCGCATGCCGCCACGGCACGTCCGGATCCTGCATGCCCTGCAGGATATGCACCGGGCATCCCGGCAGGATCGGCGCGCCGAACAGGAGATTGTTCCGCCCGTCCTCGATCAGCCCCCGCGTGATCGGATAGGGATCCCCATAGGCCGACGGCCGCAGGAACACGCCCGTCTCGCGGATCTCTTCCCGCACCGGCTCCGGAAAATGCTCCCACATCAGCCGTTCCGTGAAATCCACCGCGGGCGCGATCAGCACGAGCCCCGCGGGCGGCGCCGGTCCCCGTCGCGCCCTTTCGCGCGCGACGAGCAGCGCGATCCATCCGCCCATCGACGAGCCGACGAGGATCGGCGCGTCGGCGACCCGCGCGTCGAGGACCGCGAGCGCATCCTCCGTCCAGCGCGAAATCGTCCCGTCCTCGAAGCGACCGCCCGATTCGCCGTGGCCGGAATAGTCGAATCGCAGGAAGGCGCGCCCGTTCCGCTCCGCCCAAGCGTCGAGCGCGGCGGCCTTGGTCGCGAGCATGTCGGAGCGGAACCCGCCCAGCCAGACCACGGTCGGCCCGCGCCCCTCGCGCCGCCGGTAGGCGATGCGGCGCGAATCGAGCGCTGATCCTACGTCCAGAAATTGCGGATCGCCTGCGGTCATCCTACACCTGTCGCATGATTCCGCGCTCCATACACCGCCGGACGGCCTGATGCGATACGTCGCGCAGAACCCCTTCGCCTCGGCCGGCCGTTCGCCCATCGCCGGCCGCACGGTGCTGCAGGTCGTCCCCGAGCTCGACGCCGGCGGCGTCGAACGCACCGCCGTCGACGTGGCCGAAGGCATCGCCGCGGCCGGCGCCCGCGCGCTGGTCGCCACCGAAGGCGGCCGCCTCGTCGGCGAGCTGCAGGCCAAGGGCGGGGTCTGGATCCCCTTCGCGGCCAAGAGCAAGAACCCGCTCCGCATGGCGCTCAACGTGCGCGATCTCGTCGGGCTCTGCCGCGAGGAGGGCGTCGACCTGATCCACGCCCGCTCGCGCGCTCCCGCCTGGAGTTCGCTCGCCGCCGCGCGGCTTCTCGGCATTCCCTTCGTCACGACCTATGCGGGCAGCTATTCCGGCCGCACCGCCGTCAAGCTTCTCTACAATTCGATCATGGCCCGCGGCGACGCGGTGATCGCCAATTCCCACTACACCGAGGGCCTGATCGCCCGGAACCACCCTTTCGCGGGCGATCGCGTCCGGGTCATCCATCGCGGCACGGATCTGCGCGCCTTCTCCCCCGCCGCGGTGCCGGCGGAGCGCGTCGACCGCCTGCGCCGCGCCTGGGGGCTCGGGCCCGACACGCGGATGATCCTTCTCGCCGCCCGGCTCACGGAATGGAAGGGCCAGAGGGTCCTCATCGAGGCCGCGCGGAAGCTTCTCGATGCGGGCGTCCGCGACGTCGCGGTCATCCTCGCGGGCGATCCGCAGGGCCGCGAGTCCTATGTGCGCGAGCTCGACGATCTCGTCGCCGCGCTCGCTCTCGGCGGCACGGTGCGCCGCGTCGGCCATTGCAGCGACATGCCCGCCGCCCTTCTCGGCGCGGCCGTGCTGGCGGTGCCCTCGACGGAGCCGGAGGCCTTCGGGCGTTCGGCCGTGGAGGCGCAGGCCATGGGCACGCCCGTCGTGGTCAGCGATCTCGGGGCGGTGCCCGAGACGGTCCTCGCCCCGCCGCTCGTTCCCGCGTCCGCCCGCACCGGCTGGCGCGTGCCCGCGGGCGACCCCGACGCGCTGGCCGCGGCCCTCGCCGAAACCCTCTCGCTCGGCGCGAGCGCGCGCGACGCCATGGCGGAGCGCGCACGCCGTCATGTCGAGGCGCATTTCTCGCTCGACGGCATGGTCTCGCAGACGCTCGACGTCTACGCAGCGTTGCTCTCGCGCCGCGCCCGCAGGAAAGAGACGCGCCGCAGCCCCGGTGTCGGTTGACTTCCAAGCAAGTTCTGCGAACTTCCTCTGTCGTCGACAGGCATGGGCGGTGCACCGGACGATGTCGCCGGACGCAGCCCTTCAACAGGAGATTCGAGCCATTCGCAGACCGATGAGAGCAGCGCCCGTGCCCCAGAAGGACGGCCCGCGCGCCAACCGCGACATCCGCGGCGTTCGTGAAGTTCAATTGATCGACGAGACGGGCGGCAATCGCGGCATTGTGCCGTTTTTCGATGCGCTGCGTCTGGCCGAGGAAGCGGGTCTCGATCTCGTCGAGATCTCGCCGAATTCGGCCCCCCCGGTCTGTAAGATCCTCGATTACGGCCGCTTCAAATTCGACCAGCAGAAGAAGGCCGCCGAGGCCCGCAAGAAGCAGAAGACCGTCGAGGTCAAGGAAATCAAGCTGCGCCCCGGCATCGACGACCACGACTACGAGGTCAAGATGAAGGCCGTCCGCCGCTTCTTCGAGGAAGGCGACAAGGTGAAGATCACCCTGCGCTTCCGCGGCCGCGAGATGGCGCATCAGGATCTCGGCGTGAAGGTCCTCGATCGCGTTCGGCAGGAAATGGCCGACGTGTCGAAGGTCGAGTCCGAGCCGATGCTCGAAGGCCGCCAGATGGTCATGATCATGGCCCCGCGCTGAGCCGCGAGCCGATCGACCGATGAAGAAAGCCCGGCGCGAGCCGGGCTTTTTTCGTGATGCGGAGCGGGCATAGGCACATTCACCCCCTCGTCATGCCCGCCTTCGCCCCGCCCCGACATTCCCGCCTTCGTCATGCCCGCGCATGCGGGCATCCACGACTCGAGCGCC
>CAYNUN010000165.1:2217-5246 GCA_964400345.1 uncultured Methylobacteriaceae bacterium | reverse complement strand
GCGCTTGTCTTCCGTCCGCCGATCGCCGATATAAGACGCGGGAGGTTGGTGGTGGACGTTCCACTCGCCAACCGGGTCAGGTCCGGAAGGAAGCAGCCCCAACGAGATCGGGCGGGTCTCCGTCCAGCCTCCCACCTTCTTCCTGCGCCGCTTGCCGTCCTCGCGACGTGCCCGGGCCGGCCGGAATGCGACCGGGGCCGATGACCGAAGACTTCGAACAGCATCGCCCCTCGGCCGACGAGCCCGGATTGCCCGGCTTCGCGCCCGCTCCGGCCCCCGCCGCGCCCGCGGTCGTGCCCGGCCCCTATCGGGTGCTCGCCCGCAAATATCGCCCGCACCGCTTCGAAGACCTGATCGGTCAGGACGCGATGGTGCGTACGCTGGCCAACGCCTTCGAGACGGGCCGCATCCCGCAGGCCTGGATCCTCACCGGCGTCCGCGGCGTCGGCAAGACGACGACGGCGCGCATTCTCGCGCGCGGCCTCAACTTCATCCGCGCCGACGGCTCGGGCGGCCCCACGGTCTCGCTGACCGAAGAGGGCGTGCATTGCCGCGCCATCATGGAAGGCCGGCACATCGACATTCTGGAGATGGACGCCGCCTCGAACACGAGCGTCGACGACGTCCGCCAGATCAACGACGCGGTGCGCTACGCCCCGACCTCGGCGCGTTACAAGGTCTACATCATCGACGAAGTGCACATGCTCTCGAAGAGCGCGTTCAACGCGTTCCTCAAGACGCTGGAGGAGCCGCCTCCGCACGCCAAATTCGTCTTCGCCACCACCGAGATCCGGCAGGTCCCGGTCACGATCCTGTCGCGCTGCCAGCGCTTCGACCTGCGCCGCGTCGAATCCGGCGTGCTGATGGATCATCTGCGCGGCATCTGCGCCAAGGAGGGCGTCACCGTCGAGGACGAGGCGCTCGCCCTGATCGCCCGCGCCGCCGAAGGCTCCGTCCGCGACTCGCTCTCGCTGCTCGATCAGGCCATCGCCCATGGCGGCGGCCATGTCGACGCCGACACCGTCCGCCCGATGCTCGGCCTCGCCGACCGCACACGCGTCATCGATCTGTTCGAGGCCGTAATGCGCGGCGATCTCCCGGCCGCGCTCGACGAACTCCGCGACCAATATGATTCCGGCGCCGATCCCGCCGCGATCGTCTCCGATCTCGCCGAATTCACCCATTTCGTCACCCGCATGAAGGTCGTGCCCGGCGCGGCGCTCGACGGCTCCGTCTCCGAGGCGGAGCGCTTGCGCGGCGCGGCGCTGAGCGTCCTGCCCATGCGCGTCCTCTCCCGCGCCTGGCAGATGCTGCTCAAGGGCCATCGCGAGGTGATGGACTCGGCCAAGCCCGTCGCGGCCGCCGAAATGCTGCTGATCCGCCTCGCTCACGCGGCCGATCTCCCGACCCCCGACGAAGCGCTGAGAATGCTCGCCGATCAGGCCGGCACGAGCGGCGGCTCCGGCGGTCCCGCTCCCGCACCACGCGGCGGCGGAGGCGGGGAGTCCGCCGCGGGCCGTTCCGGCCTCGCGGTCGCCGCCCGCAGCGAGGCGCGGCCCCTGCCCGCCTCCCCGGCGCCCGTCGCCGCGCCGCATATGCGGCTCGAGTCGTTCCGGGCGCTCGTCGCCCTCGCCGAGGAGAAACGCGACATCGGCGTGAAGATCGCGCTCGAACGCGACGTCCGCCTCGTCCGCTTCGAGGACGGCCGGCTCGAATTCGCGCCCGTCGAAGGCGCGTCTCCCCAGCTCGCCGCCGACCTCTCCCGCAAGATCTCCGAATGGACGGGCCGCCGCTGGATCGTCGCCCTCTCTTCGGACGAGGGCGCGCCGACGTTGCGCGATGTCGCCGAGAAGGAAAAGAGCGAGAAGCTCACGGGCGTGCGCGCCCATCCGCTGGTCCAGGCCGTGATGGCCGAATTCCCCGGGGCGCAGATCGTCGCGATCCGCGACGCCGCGGATCCGGCGGTCGAGGGCGTGCCCGTCCCGACCGAGGACGACGAGGCGTCGCCCGGCGAATTCGGTTTCGATTTCGGCGGCCTCGACGACGACGACTGATCGACGATCGCGCAAAGGAGCGAGGGAATGAAGGACGTGTTCGGCATGATGAAGCAGGTGCAGGCGATGCAGCAGAAGCTCGCCGACGTGCAGACCGAGCTCGAATCCCTCGAAGTCGAAGGCTCGTCGGGCGCGGGCATGGTCCGGGTCGTCGCCACCGCCAAGGGCGCGGTGCGATCGATCGCCATCGACGACGCGCTGATGAAGGCCGACGAGAAGGACATTCTCGAAGACCTGATCCTCGCCGCCCTCAACGACGCCCGCGCCAAGGGCGAGCGTCTCGTTCAGGAAAAGATGGGCGCGCTGACGGCCGGGCTTCCGATCCCGCCCGGCCTCAAGCTGTTCTGACGTTCAGACGGGCGCGTATCCGGCCCGGCCCGAGACGATCGCGTCTTCGAGCAGATCGAGCCGATCCTGCCCCCAGAAGACCTCGCCCTTGCGCACATAGCAGGGCGAGCCGATCACGTCGGCGGCGACGGCCTCCTCGACATGCCGGTCATAGGCCGCGACCACGGGTTCGGAATCGGCGGCGGCCATGATCGCCGCCGCGTCGAGCCCCGCACGCCGCAGCAGTCCTTCGAGCACCGCCTTGTCGGCGAGGTTCAGGTCATGCGCCCAGACGCCCGCGAAGCAGAGCCCCAGATAATCCGCCGGATCATGCCCCGTCATCGCGGTCGCGAGCACGGTGCGGTCCGCGAATTGGAAGTCGAAGGGCCAGAATTTCGGGTGGATCGTCAGCGGAACGCCGCGGCGGTCGCGCCAGCGCTGCATCTCGACGAGCCGATAGCGCTGTCGCACGGGATGGCGCTTCGGCAGAACCAGTCCGCCCGTCTGGTCGAAGACCTTGGGCAGCACCACGGGCTTGAAGACGACGTTCAACCCGTGCCGTTCCCGCATCGCCATGAAGGGCGCATGGCCGAGATAGGCCCAAGGCGAGGCGAGCGAAAAGTAATAGTCGACCGTATCGGCCATCCG
>CAYNUN010000165.1:0-2117 GCA_964400345.1 uncultured Methylobacteriaceae bacterium | reverse complement strand
CGCAGTTCGGTGATCGCCTGCTCGATTTCGATCTTCTGGCGCTCGAGATGCTCGATCTGTTCGGCGACCTGTTCGCGGCCGAGCTTGAGCTCCGAAGCGCCCTTCTCCTCCGCCTCGAGCATGGCGCGGATCTCGGTGAGCGTGAAGCCGAGATGCTTGCCCTTCAGGATGAGCCCGACACGCTCGCGGGCGCGCTCGTTGTAAAGGCGCGTCATGCCGGAGCGGCGCGGCGTGATCAGCCCGCGGTCCTCGTAGAAGCGGAGCGTGCGCAGCGTCACTCCGAATTCACGGGCGAGATCGCCGATGGTGAACAGCTTTTCATCGTTGTCCGCGCCGGAGGACTTGCGGGACCCGCGCAGAGCGGCGGTTTTCGCCGTCGTGGCGGCATATTTGTTCGTATCGCGCAGCATGAAGAACCCTGTAGTCTTGGTCGCCGATGCTCGGGGGAGGCGGCTGAACGACGTCCCGACTTGAACCATCCGGTCGATGCTCGAAAACGGTGTCGTCCGTCCGAGTTGCCGTTAGGGACACTTGACCCTTTCCCGCCACAATTTGCAAGCCCGATCAGGATCACGCGGCTCGTTTCGGTGAAATGGCGCCTTAACCGGGAATTAACCCTGATTTCGGACCATGGGGTACCAAGATTCGATTTCAGGTCGGCCCGTTCCGATGAACGCAAGATTCGAGCACGCATCGCCCCCTCAGCCCGACGGGTCTCCGGACCGCGACGACGGGGGTGCCGTGGGTGCGCTGATCCGGAGCGCGCTCGCCCGCGCCGCCGACCGCAGCGACGCGGCGAGCCGCCGCGCGCTGGAAGCCTTGGATCTGCTCGCCCACCGCATCGAAGGCGCGGAACGCGAAGGCCGGCCCGCGGCCGCCGCGACCATGCTCGCCGCTCTCGCCGAACAGCTCGGCCGGATGGAAGCGGCGATGGCCGCAGGACGGCTCGAGGAAGAGACCGACCGGACCCGCATCGAACGCCGCATCGACGATCTCGACAAGAAAATGCCGCTGGCCGCGGCCGAGCTGGGGGACGTCCTCGCACGGGTCGAGGCCAAGGCGCAGGCGGCGGCCGAGGCCGGCGAAAGGGTGCGGGAACGGCTCGACAAGACGCTCGCGGACGATCGCGCGGCGCTGCACGTCGCCATCGCCGAGGCGGGCCGAGAGGCCGCGACGCGGAGCTCGGACGAGACGGTCGCGGTCGTGGAACGCTCGATCGCGCCTTTGACCGAGGATCTGCGGCGGGTTCTCCGGCGCTTCGAGACGGGCGCGGAGAACGGCGGCCCCGCCGAACTGATCAAGGCCCTGTCGGCGCTCGAACAGGAGCGCGCGCGCCTCGCCGCGTTCCGGGCCGACGAAACCGCCCCCGCCGCTCGGACGGCCGAGTCGGTGGAGGCGGTCCGCCGCGAATTGTGTGAAATCCGGCTGATCCAGGAAGCCGCGGATCGCCGCGTCGCCTCGGCGCTGTCGGCGCTTCACAAATCGCTCGAACTTCTTGCGAACCGCGCTTCGGCCGGCGTTTCGGCGAGCATGGAGTCGAGCGCCCGCACGGGCGGTGCGGTCGCCGAAGTGCCGCAGGACGCCCGCGACATGCTGGCCGCAGCCCGCGCCGCCGCGGCCCGCGCGGTCGAGGAGATGGACGGCGCCGAACGGGAGGCCGCCAAGGCCCGCCTCCTCGCCGCGGCCCCGCATCGCCGGACCCGCACCGCGGCCCTCACCGATCATGAACTCGACGCGCTCACGCGACAGGAGGAGTCCGTCGAGGCGGAAGCGCCCGCGCCGCCGGAGCGGGAGCGCCCCGCGCAGGAAATCCACGGGCTGCAGGACGAGACCGCCCGCGCCGCGACGGCGGGCGGCGACGCCGCCGCCGCGGGCCGTCCCGACGGCAACGAGCTCGCGGAGATCATCCGCTCGATCCGCCGTGCGGCCCAGCGCGACCCGGCGGCGGAAACGACGCCGGTACGGCGCTCCCTGCGCAAGCCGCTGATGTGGGGCGTGGCCGCCATCGCGCTCGTCGCGGGCGGCGTGCAGGCGATCTCGTGGCTGACGGACGCCCGGAGCACGGGCCGCACCGCCCTGTCCGGCCCGGCCGCGCCTGCGGGGCCCGCGACGAAGAC
>CAYNUN010000164.1:0-5262 GCA_964400345.1 uncultured Methylobacteriaceae bacterium | reverse complement strand
TTCCACGGTGCCGGACGCGGTGAAGGCTCCCGTTTCGAGCGCCCGCGCGGCCGCGTCCCGAACGCGCCTCGCATCCGTGATGCCCGCCGCTTCGGCCTCGAGCGCCGCGCGGTTCGGCGCGGAGGAATGCGTGCGCGCCAATTCCGCCCCGTGCAGCACGAGCCGCCCGGCCCCGCTCGCCGCGGCCGCAAGCCCGGCGGGGCTTTCTCCGTTGCTCCCGCCGTCGAAATCGAGATCGAAGGTCCCGCGTAAAGGCTGATCGGTCCCCAAATAGCCTTCGACGGGCACGCCGCGCAGGCCGATCCGGCCGATCACGCCGACACGGCCGCCGTCCCGCCTGAACGTCAGCGCGCCCGACGCAGCGCCCGCACCGAGCCTCGCCTCTTCGAGCCGCAATTCCAGCTTCTCGCCCGCCCAGTCCATGGCGACGCGCGCCTTTTCCGCAGGCGGGCCGGAGGGAAGGTCGAGCCGCGCAAGATCGAGGATGAGAGACGCCTCGAAACGCGGTGCGGGCGCGGGCGTGAACCGGCTCGAAGACCGCACGACGTCGGACCGCGCAGGGGGCGTCGAGCCGAGCGAGAGCGCGGTCAAGGTCCCGAAATCGAGCCGGTCCGCCGCAAGACGGCCTTCCGCCCTGCCGCGGACGGGATCGACGGTCAACGCACCCGTGAACCGTCGACCCGCGATTTCGGCATCGATGCCGTCGAACCGAAGCCTGCCGTCGTCCTGCAGAAGCTTCGCCGCCGCACGCCCGGCGATCCGCATCGTGAGATCGGGCACCGGCACGCCGACGATCTGGAACAACGGACCCCAATCGGTCCCTTCGGCGGAGAAGCTGCCGGCGAAGGCCGCACCCGCACCGGCCCAGTCCGCCGCAAGCGTCCCGCCGGGCAGGGTCAGCTTCGACGTCCCCCTGCCCCGTCCGGCATCGAAGGAGGCCGTCAGCACGGCGTCGCCGTCGAGCGGTATCGGCAAGGTCTCGAGTCCGGTCTGCCGCAGGAATTGGGCGACGTCGACGCTCTTCGCCTCCCACCGGCTGACGGCGCCTGCGGGACCGGCGGCCGCCGACCATTCGCCCTGTCCCGTGATCGCTGTTCCGGCGGCCTTGCCGCGCATCGAGAAGACGACCGGCGCCGAGACGCCCTTGCTGTCCGCAGTGAAGGACAATTGCAGCGGACCCAGATCCGCCGCGCGGGCGACGAAGGCGGCGGTCGCCCGTCCGGGCAGCAGACGTTCGAGCAGCGCCGCGAAGGCGGCGGGCCGGCGGGATTCGAGTTCCGCCGTCAGTCGCCCGCCGGACGGCCCCAATCGCCCGCCAGCCCGCAGCGTCGCGCCCGCCACGTCGAGCATCTCGATCGTTTCGACGTCGAAGCCCGTCGCATCGCCGGAAAACTTGGCGATCACCCGACCGGCCCCGACGCCCGCGCGGGCGAGGCCGACATTGCGGGCGTCGAGCGCCACCGTCAGATCGGTTCCGGGAAGACCGGCGGCCAAGGCCGAAAGATCCGGCAATTCGTCCAGCACGATCCGTTCCGAGGAGAGCTGCGCCTGCACGCGAGCCGGACCGCCTTTCTCTCCGGGCGCGTATCGCACCACGCCCGCGACGACCGAACGATCCAAAGCCAACCGGTCGATCCGAGCGCCGACCACGCCGGGCGCCGCAGAAAGGTCGCCGCGTGCCTCCAATCGTCCGGCGATCCGCGCCGAGCGCCCGTTGGGGTCCCCGGACCACCAACCGAGCAGGCGCGCGGAGTCCTCCGACGTCAAGGCCGCGGTTCCTGCGAAGCGCGCCCCGCCGTCGACGCCCGCCTCGCCCGATGCCGTGAGGACCGTGCGCCCCGGCAGTGCCGCCTTGAACCCTTCGATGCGGATCGAGCGCCCCTCCGTCCGAAGCTGCAGGAAGACGTCGCGGATCGTGTCTCCGCCAGCGATCACCGCGCCGAGGCTCAGACCGATCCGGATCGGGACGGTCGAAGATTCGATGTTGCGGCCCGCCGCATCGAGCCAACCGGAAAGGATGCGCTCTGCCGAGCGGGGCCCCGCGTCGCCCGCGAAGCGATCGAGGTCGAAGGTGCGCGCGTCGAGATCGAGCGAGAGCCCGGCGGCACGGGACGGGTCGAAGGCGCCTTTGCCGGCCAGCTTGAGCCCGGATTCCTCGCCCGCATCGAGTTCGACGGCATCGAGCAGGACCCTGCGCCCCTGCGTCTTCACCATCGCGGACGCCGTCGCGATGCGCTCCGTCGGTCCTTGCGGCCCCGGAAGCAGCAACCGCCCGCTCCACCGCCCCTGCCCTTCCAGTCCGTCCGGCGTCACGCGGCCGTCGAATTCGAGGCGTCGCCCGTTCTCCTCGAACAGCGCCAGACGTGTCCGGAAGGCTCCGTCCGCCTCCGGCTCCCCGGTGGAGAAACGGACTTCATGAACCCGCCCGCCGATCGTACCGCGACCCGTCACCCGCCACGGTCCCGACAGGGCGGGCGCGCGCGCTTCCACGTCGATTCCGGTCATCAGACGACCGGGCGTGCCGGGCACGTCATGGATGAAGAGCGTGGACCGTTTGACGACGAACCGCTCGACCGCGATCGGCAGATCGCCCGCACCGCTTCCGACCCCCGTCAGGCGGCCGCGCTCGTCGACGGTGAGATCGAGGCGGGCGCCGTCGAGCACCGCATCCACGACGCGGATCTCTCCGCGCAGCAGGGATGCGGCGGCGATTTCGAGAGAGACGTTCTCCGCCGTGAGGACCGGATCGCCCGGCCGCAATCCCCCCACGGTCACGTCGCGGAGCTTGAGGACCGGGGCCGGCAGAAAGCGCACGCCGATCTCGCCCGCGATCCCGACGGGACGGCCGAGGGCGCGCGCGATTTCGCGCTCCACGACGTCGCGCTGAGCCGACCAGTCGATGAAATGGGGCGCCGCCAAAGCCGCGGTGAGCAGGAGGATCACCGCGACGGCGAGGCCCGTCAGGAAGTCGCGCACGACGTCGCCTTCCGTTCGCCTCCGGAAACGAGAATCAGCCTAGCCGATAACACGGGTGGGATGCGACCCGTCGAAAGGATTTTCAGACGTAGAAGATTTTCCCGGGGTTCATGATGCCGTGCGGATCGAAGGCCCGCTTGATCATCCGCATGGAGTCGAGCGTCGCCGCCGAATGTTCGAGGTCCATGTATTTCATCTTCTTCTGCCCGACGCCGTGCTCGCCGGTGCAGGTGCCCTCCATCGCGAGAGCGCGCCGCACCAATCGGTCGAGGAAGGCCGCGAGGCGCTCCATCTCCTCCGGGCTGTCGGTATCGACGAGCGGAGTGAGATGGAAATTGCCGTCGCCGACATGACCGACGATCGGAGCGAGCAGGCCCGTCTCCTCGATGTCCTTGTGCGTCTCCTCGACGCAGTCGGCGAGGCGCGATATGGGCACGCAAAGATCGGTCGCGATCGTCTTCGCGCCGGGGCGGAGCGTGAAGCAGGACCAATAGGCGTCGTGCCGCGCCTGCCAGAGCTTCGTCCGCTCCTCCGGCTTCGTCGCCCAACGGAACGGCCCGCCGCCGAATTCCTCGGCGATCTCGCCGAAACGTTCGGATTGTTCCTGCACGCCCTGTTCGGAGCCGTGGAATTCGAGGAACAGCATCGGCTGTTCGGGCAGATCGAGCTTCGAATGCAGATTGAAGGCCTTCACCTGCAGCGCGTCCGCCAATTCGACGCGCGCGATCGGAATGCCCGCCTGAATGGTCATGATCGCGGCGTCGCAGGCCGCCCGCACGCTCGGGAACGGGCAGATGCCGCCGGAGATCGCCTCCGGGATGCCGTAGAGCTTGAGCGTGATCTCGGTGACGATGCCGAGCGTTCCTTCGGAGCCGACGAACAGGCGGGTCAGGTCGTAGCCCGCGGAGGATTTCTTCGCGCGGCTCGCCGTCTTCACGATCTCGCCCGAGGGCGTGACCACGGTCAGCGAGATCACGTTGTCCTTCATCGTGCCGTAGCGCACCGCATTGGTGCCCGAGGCGCGGGTCGAGACCATGCCGCCGATCGATGCGTCCGCGCCCGGATCGATCGGGAAGAACAGGCCCTGATCGCGGAGAAGTTCGTTGAGGGTCTTGCGGGTCATTCCCGGCTGGACGACGCAGTCGAGGTCTTCGGGATGCACCGCGACGAGCGCGTTCATCCGGCTCACATCGACCGAAACGCCGCCATAGGGCGCATTGATGTGTCCTTCGAGCGAAGTGCCCGCGCCGTAGGGGATGATCGGCATGCCGTGGGCGGCGCAGACCTTCACGATCTCGGCGACCTCTTCCGTCGATTCCGGCCACACGACCATGTCCGGCGGCTGGTTGTCGCTCCAGGTGAGGGAATGACCATGCTGCTGCCTGACGGCGAGGCTCGTGACCAAACGATTGCCGAAGCGCTTCTGAAGCTCCAGCGTGACCGCGGAAACCGTCTCGGCGGAGGGCCGGACGAAGGTGACGGATCGATGCACGGTCATCGGCGCTTGCCTTCCCTTCAGCTATTTCCGATGTTTCTAGCATCGGAGTTTCGGTCGGGACAGGCCGATCGAGCCTCGAAACGAGGCTGCAAAAGCCTCGGGAAGGTGACGGTTTGAACGATCATCGCGCATCGGGTGCGTTCTTCTTCGCTCCCTTCGTCTCTTCGACCCGGCGGGTCGATCCCGCATGGATCGACCACAACGGCCATTTGAACATGGCCTGGTACAACGTGCTCTTCGACCACGGGATCGACGAGGCCTTTCTGATGCTCGGCGTCGGCCCGGACTATGTCGACACGCGCAACGGCTCGGTCTTCCTCGCGGAGACGCATGTGCAGTACAAGCGCGAACTGTTCGCCGACATGCCCGTCCGGGTCACGGTCCAGCTCGTCGATTACGACGACAAGCGCCTGCACACCTGGTGCGAACTGCGGCACGCCACCGAGGGTTGGCTGTCGGCGACGGCGGAGAACATGTCGCTGCATATCGACATGACGACGCGCCGCGTCGCCCCCTTCCCGCCCGACATCGTGTCCAACATCGCGACGATGAGGGCGGCCCATTCCGCCCTGCAGAAACCCGACGGCCTCGGCCGCCTGATGCGCATCCCCCCGCGGGCGAAGCCCGGCCGCCCCGGCGTCCACTGAGCTCCCGACCGTCATGCCCGCGCATGCGGGCATTCACGTCCTTCTTGCGGGTTTCACGAAGGAAGGGCGCCTCCGGCCCGCCGCTGCACTCCGGCCGTGACGACGCGCAACGGCGCCCGGGGCGACGTCCGTCGACATTCG
>CAYNUN010000163.1:0-5283 GCA_964400345.1 uncultured Methylobacteriaceae bacterium | reverse complement strand
AGGACGGCGGCTCCCGAACAGGAGTTTGCCGAGGTCGTTGCCCAGTGATGGGCGGACGATGAGTACGTGTTCGTGTATTGCGTGCAGACAAGGTTGCGATCTCGGCGGCGCGAATGCTTTCGAGAAACAAGCGGCCGGACAAAAAACATAGGAATACGGGCGCGTCGGTCGGCGTGCCCGATGAAGGGCAAAGGGGTAGCCGAGATGGTCGCGAAACAGTTCTTTCAACGATGGGATCAACGCGACATCGGCATCTTCGCGTCCGGAGGCGGCATGGACGGCTGAACCCGTCCTCGCATGCTCCGACCTCGGTTCCGCTCCGGCGGGCCGACCCCGAAGATCCCGACGAGACCTCCCATGTTCCAGCCCTCGGCCAATGAAGACGCGGCTTCGCCTGCGGCGTCCTCCATCCTCGTCTCCGACTTCGCGGAGGCTTGGGATCGCGTGCGTCGCCGTCTTCGCGCCGAACTCGGCGAGGACGTCTTTTCGAGCTGGTTCGGCCGGCTCGATCTCGTCGGCGTCGCCGAGGAGACGGCCCATCTGTCGGTGCCCACGCGCTTCCTGAAGAGCTGGATCCAATCCCACTATATCGACCGCGTGCGGCAACTCGTTTGCGAAGAGCTCGCGGGCGTCGCGCAGATTTCGCTGGCCGTGCGCGGAGCCGCCGCGTCGCGGCCGGCGCGTGCCGCGGCCGCGGCCGAAGCGACGGCCCCTGCGGCGGCCCCGCCGAGAGGCGGGCAGGACCGCGCATCCCTTCAGGAGCGCGTGCCGACGACGGATGCGGAGGGCCTTTCCGGCTCGCCGCTCGATCGCCGGCTGAACTTCGCGTCCTTCCTCGTCGGGCGCTCGAACGCGCTCGCCCATGCGGCGGCGGAGCGCGTCGCCCGGATCGAGCCCGGCCAAGCGCCGCTCTACAACCCGCTCTACGTCCATTCTGCGGTGGGTCTCGGCAAGACGCATCTGCTGCATGCCGTCGGTCATGAAGTGCAGGCCGCGGGCCGCCGCGCGATCTATCTGACCGCCGACCGCTTCATGTACGACTTCGTGACCGCGCTGAAGTCGCAGAACGCGCTCGCCTTCAAGGAGCGGCTGCGCGGCATCGATCTCCTCATCATCGACGACGTGCAGTTCCTGCAGGGCAAGTCGATCCAGCAGGAGTTCTGCCACACGATCAATGCGCTGGTGGATGCGGGGCGGCAGGTCGTCGTCGCAGCGGACCGCCCGCCGGGCGATCTCGAAAGCCTCGACGAGCGGGTCCGGTCCCGGCTCGCGGGCGGGCTCGTGGTGGAGATGGGCGCGCTCGACGAAGCGCTCCGGGTCAAGATCCTGCAGGCCCGCATCGAAGCCGCGCGGACGCATCAGCCGAGCTTCGAGGTGAGCGACGCCGTCGTCGCTCATGTCGCGCGCACGATCACGACGAACGGCCGCGATCTCGACGGCGCGGTCAACCGCCTCCTCGCCCACACCACGCTGACGGGCGCAGCCCTGACGGTCGAGGCCGCGGAGACGGCGGTGCGCGATCTCGTGCGCTCGCGCGAGCCGAAAAAGGTCAAGATCGAGGACATCCAGAAGCTCGTGGCGACGCATTACAACGTCAGCCGCGCGGACATCCTCTCTTCGCGGCGCTCCGCGGGCGTCGTGAAGCCGCGGCAGGTCGCGATGTATCTCTCGAAGGTGCTGACCCTGCGCTCGCTCCCCGAGATCGGGCGGCGCTTCGGCGGCCGCGACCACACCACGGTGCTGCACGCCGTGCGCAAGATCGAAACCAATTCGACGGCCGATCCCGCATTGCGCGAGGACATCGAACTGCTCAAGCGCATGTTGCAGGACTGACGCCCTCGAAAACGGGCTTTCCTGTGGATCGCCGGAACCGCCGGTCTCGAGCGCGGCCGTCGCCCTTGCACTCGACGGTACGGCTTGCCAATCTTCCGGCCCCTCCGCCCGGTGCAGCGTCGGGCGGGCCGTCCGTCACATGAAGAACGTCGCAGGATCGGGCATGAAGGTCACCGTCGAACGCGCGGCTCTGTTGAAGTCGCTCGGCCATGTTCACCGCGTCGTGGAGCGTCGGAACACGATTCCGATTCTCTCGAACGCGCTGCTCCGGGCCGAAAGCGGAACGCTCCGCCTCAAGGCGACGGATCTCGATCTCGAAGTGACCGAGACGCTCGGGGCCGATGTCGACCAGGCGGGCGAGACCACGGTTCCCGCGCATACCTTCTACGACATCGTGCGCAAGCTCCCGGACGGCGCGCAGGTCTCCCTCGAGACGACGGGCGAGACGGGCACGATGACGATCCGCTCGGGTCGTTCGCGCTTCACGCTGCAGACGCTGCCCGCGGGCGATTTCCCCGATCTGGCCGCCGGCGAGACCGCGCATTCCTTCTCCATCGCCGCGTCCGAACTGCGGCTCCTGATCGAGAAGGCGCAATTCGCCATCTCGACCGAGGAGACGCGCTATTACCTGAACGGCATCTATTTCCACACGATCGACGTGAACGGCGCGACCGTGCTCCGCGCGGTGGCGACCGACGGGCATCGCCTCGCCCGCGTCGAGACGCCCGCGCCCGCGGGCTCGTCCGGCATGCCGGGCGTGATCGTGCCGCGCAAGGCGGTGTCGGAGATCCTCAAGCTCGTCGAAACGGCGGGCGAGGAGGTCGGCATCGAGCTTTCGCCCTCGAAGATCCGCCTCTCGCTCGGCCCCGTGGTGCTGACCTCCAAGCTGATCGACGGCACCTTCCCCGACTATGAGCGCGTGATCCCGACGGGCAACGACAAGCAGCTCGTCGTCGACCGCGCGGAATTCGCCGCCGCGGTGGACCGCGTCTCCACCATCTCGTCGGAGCGCGGCCGCGCGGTGAAGCTGGCTCTGGGCGACCGCCGCCTCGTCCTGTCCGTCACCAATCCCGACTCCGGTTCGGCGACGGAAGAGATCGAGGTGGATTACGACGCCTCGCCCATCGAGATCGGCTTCAACGCGCGCTACCTGCTCGACATCGCGAGCCAGCTCGACAACGACACGGCGCTGTTCCGCCTCGCCGATCCCGGTTCGCCGACGCTCATTCAGGACCGCGAGGGCGCGAGCGCGCTCTACGTCCTGATGCCGATGCGCGTGTGAGGCGGGCGCGGTCGCGCGCCCTCCCCGGTGACACCCGGCCTTCGCCGCGCTAAGCCCTGCGCATGACCACGGGTTTCGCGGGCACGGCCGTCCGTCGCCTGATCCTGTCCGACTTCCGCTCTTATGCGGGCCTCGACCTCGAGGTCGGCGGCCGGCTGGTCGTGCTCGTCGGCGAGAACGGCGCGGGCAAGACCAATGTCCTCGAAGCCCTGTCGCTCTTCACCCCCGGCCGCGGCCTGCGCCGCGTCGATCTCGGCGAGATGGCGCGCGAGGGCGGATCGGGCGGCTTCGCGGCCTCGCTCGCGCTTTCGGGCGATTTCGACGAGGTGAGGCTCGGCACGGGGCTCGAACCCGCCCCGCCCGGGGAGAATGCGGTACGCCGCTGCCGGATCGACGGCGAGGCGGTCGGTTCGCCCGCGGCCTTCGCCGATCATCTCCGCATCGTCTGGCTGACGCCCGCCTTCGACGGTCTGTTCGCGGGTCCGGCCGGGGATCGGCGGCGTTTTCTCGACCGGCTGGTGCTGGCCGTCGACCCGGACCATGGCGGGCGCGTGAACGCGCTCGAACGCGCGCTGCGCTCCCGCAACCGTCTGCTCGAGGACGAGCGGTCCGATCCCGTCTGGCTCGACGCGGTGGAGCGCGAGGCGGCGGAGACGGGCGTGGCGGTGGCCGCCGCGCGGCTGGAGACGGCGCGACGGCTCGCGGCGCTGATCGCCGCGGGGCGGGACGACGCCTCGCCCTTCCCTTGGGCCGAAATGGCGCTGGAAGGCGCGCTGGAAACGGAACTCGCGACCAAGCCCGCCGTCGACGTCGAGGATCTCTATCGCGGCCTCCTGCGCGAGAACCGCAATCGCGACCGCGCGGCGGGGCGCACGCTGATCGGACCTCAGGCCTCCGATCTCGTGGTCCGGCACGGGCCGAAGGGCATCGCCGCGGACCGCGCCTCGACGGGCGAGCAGAAGGCGCTGCTGATCGGCCTCGTCCTCGCCCATGCCAAGCTCGTCGCCGCGATGAGCGGGCTGAAGCCGCTGGTGCTGCTCGACGAGATCGCCGCCCATCTCGATCCGCGCCGACGGGCGGCGCTGTTCGCGGATCTCGCCGCGCTCGGTTCGCAGGTCTGGCTGACCGGGGCGGACCCCTCCGCCTTCACCGGAATGCCTGCCGAGACCGAGGTCTTCGAGGTGACGCGCGGGCGCATCGCGCCCCTGCCGGGGGCCGCCTCGTCCTAGGCTGCGGCGGGGGCATGCGGTTATCCCCCGACAATCGTCCGGGACGGGTCGATTTCCGTCGTTCCGGCCGTGAAAAAGCCCCGCCGAACGCCTATATTTTCAACAAGCGAATCAACGAGTTCGGAAGCGAGCGAAGAATGTCCGAAGCCGCCCGCAACGAAGCGGCCGCAGCCTATGGTGCGGAGTCGATCAAGGTCCTCAAGGGCCTCGATGCCGTGCGCAAGCGCCCCGGCATGTATATCGGCGACACCGACGACGGCTCCGGTCTCCACCACATGGTCTATGAGGTGGTCGACAACGCCATCGACGAGGCGTTGGCGGGCCATGCCGACATCGTCACCGTCACGCTCAATCCGGACGGCTCGGTGACGGTCACCGACAACGGCCGCGGCATTCCGACCGACATCCATCCCGAGGAAGGCGTCTCCGCGGCCGAGGTCATCATGACCCAGCTGCATGCGGGCGGGAAGTTCGACCAGAACTCCTACAAGGTGTCCGGCGGTCTGCACGGCGTCGGCGTCTCCGTCGTCAACGCGCTGTCGACCAAGCTCACGCTGCGCATCTGGCGCAACGGCCTCGAACATTCGATGACCTTCACCCACGGCGATCCGGACGCGCCGCTCGCGGTGGTCGGCCCGGCGAACGACCGGCGCGGCACCGAGGTCACCTTCAAGCCGTCGAGCGAAACCTTCACCATGGTGGAGTTCGACTACACGACGCTCGAGCATCGGCTGCGCGAACTCGCCTTCCTGAATTCCGGCGTGCGCATCGTGCTGACCGACGCACGCCATGCCGAGATCCGGCGCGAGGAGATGCTCTATGAGGGCGGTCTCGAAGCCTTCGTGCGCTATCTCGACCGGGCCAAGACGCCGCTGATCGGCGCCCCTCTGATGATGCGCGCGGAGCGCGACGGCATCACCGTCGAAGCCGCCATGTGGT
>CAYNUN010000162.1:0-5332 GCA_964400345.1 uncultured Methylobacteriaceae bacterium | reverse complement strand
CGACCTTCACGGGCCGGGCGACGGCGGCTCCGGGCGATCTCTATCGCCAGCTCAACCTGTTCGGCGACGTGTTCGAAAAGATCCGTTCCGACTATGTCGAGAAGCCGAACGACGCCAAGCTGATCGAGGCGGCCATCAACGGCATGCTGCAGAGCCTCGATCCGCATTCGAGCTATATGGACCAGAAGACCTTCCGCGACATGCAGGTGCAGACGCGGGGCGAATTCGGCGGCCTCGGGCTCGAAGTGACGATGGAAGAAGGCCTCGTCCGCGTGGTGACGCCGATCGACGACACCCCCGCCGCGCGCGGCGGGGTGATGGCGGGCGACGTCATCGTGCAGATCGACGACGAGTCCGTGCAGGGCCTGAGCCTCAACCAGGCGGTCGAGAAGATGCGCGGCCCGGTCAATTCCTCGGTGCGTCTGAAGATCGTGCGCAAGGGCGCGGCCGACCCGATCGACATCACGCTGGTGCGCGACACGATCCGCATCCGCGCGGTCCGGTTCCGGAACGAAGGGGATGTCGGCTATATCCGCATCACGCAGTTCAACGAACAGACCTTCGAAAACCTGAAGAATGCGCTCGACCAGCTGTCGAAGGACATCCCGGCCGACCGGCTGAAGGGCTTCGTGCTCGATCTGCGCAACAATCCCGGCGGCCTGCTCGATCAGGCGATCTCGGTCTCCGACGCCTTCCTCGAACGCGGCGAGATCGTCTCCACGCGCGGCCGCAACGCCGACGAGGCGCAGCGCTATACGGCGCGGGCGGGCGATCTTTCGAAGGGCAAGCCCGTCATCGTGCTGATCAACGGCGGCTCCGCCTCGGCCTCGGAAATCGTGGCGGGCGCGCTGCAGGACCACAAGCGGGCGACGGTGATCGGCACGCGGTCCTTCGGCAAGGGTTCGGTGCAGACCATCGTGCCGCTCGGCGCGAACGGCGCGCTGCGCATCACGACGGCGCGCTACTACACCCCCTCCGGCCGCTCCATTCAGGCCAAGGGCATCGATCCGGACATCCAGGTCCTGCCGGAAGTCCCGCCGGAACTGCGCGGCAAGGACGAGACCAAGGGCGAGGCGGCGCTGCGCGGCCATCTGAAGAACGGCGAGGACGAGCGCGGCGGATCCTCCGCCTATGTCCCGCCGGATCCGAAGAACGACAAGCAGCTGCTGCATGCCTACGACATGCTTCGCAACAAGGCGGACGTGAAGGCCGGCAAGGCGAACTGACGCCCGCGCCGCGTCCCTGCCCCGAAACTTCGGATGCCCGGCCCTGCGCCGGGCATCGTCGTTTTGCGGCCCCGCGAGGCATCGTTATCCGTTCGTTAACCATGATCCGGCATGGTCGGCCCATGCTTCCCGGTTTCTCGTTCATGCGTACCGGCACCCTTGGTTCGAGGTCCCGATGCGTCATGCCGATGATCTGTCCCGCCCTCTCGGTCTGCCCTCGACGGCGACGAAGGGCACGGAACGCTCCCGCGCCTTCGCCGTCGGCGCGGCGGTGACGATGGTCAGCGCCGCGCTCTTCTCCGCCGCCGCCCTTCATCTGCGCGCGCCCGACCCCGCGCCCGTCGCCGTGGCCGCCGCACCCGTGGAAGAGCCGACGCCGGTGATCGACTTCACGCCGCCGCCGCCCGACGATACGCCCGTGGTGCGCGCGGGCTTTCCGCCGAACATGGTCGAGGTGACGGGAAGCCTGCAGTCGCGGTCGCCCGCGGCGACGAGCGCCGGCCTCGTCGAAGCGGGGCGCTGGGGTCTTCTGCCGCGAATCTCTTCCGACGGAACGCGGCCCGGCGAAGCGCATGCCCGACCGGTCCGACCCGGTCTCCAGTCGCGGCCGAAGATCGCCGTGGTGGTGGGGGGGCTCGGCCTCAACGACGAGATCGGCCGTGAGGCGGTCGCCAAGCTGCCGCATGACGTCACGCTCGCCGTCGCGCCCTACGGCACGGGACTCGATTCGCTCGCCGACCGGCTGCGCATGCAGGGGCGCGAGGTCTGGCTGCAGGTTCCGATGGAGCCGCTCGACCATCCGATGACGGATCTCGGCCCGCGCACGCTCGTGACGACGGCGACCGCGCCCGCCAATCTCGAAAACCTGCATTGGAGCATGTCGCGCTTCACCGGCTATGCGGGCGTCCTGAATTATCGCGGCGAACGGATGCTGGTGCATGAGCCCGCGCTGACGCCGGTTCTGGCCGAGATCGCGGCGCGGGGGCTGTTCTTCGCGGAAGACGGCCCGCCGACGCGAAGCCTCGTTCCCGCGCTGTCGCAGCGGCTGGGGCTCGCCTCCGTCCGCTCGGATCTCGTCATCCAGCCCGACGACCGCGCCGCCGCCGTGGACGCGGCGCTTGCCAAACTCGAAGCCATCGCCAAGAAGAAGGGCTTCGCCGTCGCGACGGCGACCGCCATGCCCGTGACCATCGAACGGCTGGCGGAGTGGAGCAACAGGCTCGAGGCCAAGGGCATCGCCCTCGTGCCCTTGAGCGCGGTGGCGCGCCGATAGGCGCGAGGAGTGCCCGAGTGACCCGACTTCCCTATCGTCCCTGCGTCGGCATCATGCTGGTCAACCGCGAGGGTCTCGTCTTCGTGGGGCGGCGCGTGAAGGAGGCGGGTCCGGAACATGTCGACGACACGCATGCCTGGCAGATGCCGCAAGGCGGCATCGATCCGGGCGAGGATCCCTATGTCGCCGCGCTGCGGGAACTCCGCGAAGAGACCAATGTGCGCAGCGTCTCGCTGATCGCCGAAGCGCCGGACTGGTTCGCCTATGACCTGCCCGACGACGTGGCCAAGGCCGCGTGGAAGGGCCGCTGGGGCGGGCAGACGCAGAAATGGTTCGCGCTGCGCTTCGAGGGCGACGATTCGGAGATCGACATCGACGAACCCGAAGGCGCGACCCATGCCGAATTCGACGCCTGGCGCTGGGAACGGATCGAACGCCTGCCCGAGCTGATCATCCCGTTCAAGCGGCCCGTCTATGAAAGGGTCGTGGCCGCCTTCAAACCGCTGATCGGCTGAGGCGACCCGCGCGGATCACGCGGCGTCGCCCGCGCGACGCCGCAGCAGGGCGACGAGACGCCCGTCCACGACGAGCAGGCCGAGCCCGATCAGCGCCGCGCCCGCGACTTGCCGGGCTTCGAGGCGCTCGCCGAGAACGAGCGCGCCCAGAAGAATCGCCGTCGGCGGGATCATCAGGGTGACCAGCGACACCGCCGTGGCCCCGGCGCTGGCGAGCACGCGATAGAAGAGCTGATAGGCGACCGCGGTCGACAGGATCCCGAGCGCCGCGACGCAGGCGAGGGCGGCGGGCCCGGGCACGGGCAGGCTCCACGGCCGATCGACGAGCAGCGCCGGCAGGAGCAGGATGCAGGCGGAGGCGGTGACCTGACCGAAGGTCGCGCGCATCGGATCGATGTCCATCCGCCGGAAGCGCCGCCCGTAGATGTTGGAGAAGGCATAGGACAGAGTCGCGCCGAGACAGGCCAGTTCCGCCCACAGATGCGCGCCGAAGCCGAAACGGTCGATGCCCATGAGCACGGCGACGCCGACGACGCCGAGGACGACGCCCGCAAGCTTCGCCGGGGTCATCCGCTCGTCGCGGGTGAGCATATGGGCGACGATCACGGTGAAGAGCGGCGTCGTCGCGTTCAGCACCGAAGCGAGGCCCGCCCCCAGCTCCTTCTGCCCATAGGCGATGAGCGTGAAGGGCACGACGTTGTTGATGAGACCCATGCCGAAAAAGGCCGTCCAGGCGTCGCGCCCGGTCGGGACGGCGCGGCCCGTCAGACGCAGCATCAGGAAAAGCGCGGCGGAAGCGAGCGCGACGCGTTCGAAGGTCAGGGTGAGGGGCGGAATCTCCGCCACCGCGACCCGGTTGAACAGGAACGAACCGCCCCACAGCACGGACAGGAGAGCCAAGAGCCCCCAGTCGCGGGGCGTCATGAGCGGAGCGGGCGCGGTCATGCGCAGGGATTAGCGCGGCCCGCGCCGGGGCTCCACCCGAAATCGACGACGGCGGTGCGGCGGCCTCGCGAAACGGCTCTAGGCGGCCCGCGACCCGTAGTGTAGAAACCCGCCTCGCGTGCCCCTGTGGCGGAATTGGTAGACGCGACCGACTCAAAATCGGTTTCCGCAAGGAGTGCTGGTTCGATCCCGGCCAGGGGCACCATCTTGCGTCCGTCGGTCTTCGACGGACGGGACGGGCCGCGACCCGATGCACCGCCCGATGCGAGGACCCTGCGCCCGAAGGAGGCAAGGATGCTGCACCTCGTCGATCGCGCCCTTCGACCGGACGCGGCCGCCGCATTGGTGATCATCGGCACGGGCTCCGCCCTCGCGGCGGCCTGGTTCATCGAACTGGTGCTCGAAGTGAAGCCCTGCGCGCTCTGCCTCGAACAGCGCATCCCCTATTACATCGGCATCCCTTTGGC
Organism: uncultured Methylobacteriaceae bacterium; assembly: GCA_964400345.1. Classification (GTDB taxonomy): domain Bacteria; phylum Pseudomonadota; class Alphaproteobacteria; order Rhizobiales; family Beijerinckiaceae; genus JAIXZO01. Next base: position 906 of record CAYNUN010000162.1, on the reverse strand, counting down.
GGCCGCCGTCCTCGTCCTCGCCCTGCGCGCGCCGCACGGCCGGGCGATCGGCGTGCTGCTGAGCCTCGTGTCGGTCGTCTTCGTGGTCGGCTCCGCGATGGGCCTGCATCATGCGGGCGTCGAGGCGGGATGGTGGAAAGGGCCGCAGGACTGCGCGGGCACGGGAGCGGCCGCCCCGGCCGCGGCGATCCAGGACTTCCTGCAGCAGCTCTCGACGGTGAAGGTGATCCGTTGCGACGAGGTCGCGATGCGGATCTTCGGCCTGTCGCTCGCGGCATGGAACGCGATCGTTTCGGGGGCGGCGGGCTTCTTCGCCGCGGCGGCGGCGCTGCGCGCCTTCCTCGCTCAGGGCTCGAGCTCGGTGTCCCAATAAAGATAGTCCAGCCAGCTCTCGTGCAGATAGTTCGGCGGGAACAGCCGACCGTTCTGATGGAGATCGACCACGGAGGGGGCATAGGGCTTCTGCAGCGGAAACATTCCGACCTGTTTCGGCAGGCGGTCGCCCTTGCGCAGATTGCACGGCGAACAGGCGGCGACGACGTTCTCCCAGGTGGTCTGGCCGCCTTTCGAGCGCGGGATCACGTGATCGAAGGTGAGATCCTCGCGGAGGCCGCAATATTGGCAGGAGAAGCGGTCGCGCAGAAAGACGTTGAAGCGGGTGAAGGCGGGCGTCCGGCTCGGCTTGACGTAGCTCTTGAGGCAGACGACGGAGGGCAGACGGAGCTCTGAACTGGGACTTCGGATCGTCCTGTCATAGGAGGCGATGATGGTGACCCTGTCGAGGAACACCGCCTTGATCGCGTCCTGCCAGCTCCACAGCGACAGGGGGTAATAGCTCAACGGACGATAATCGGCGTTGAGGACCAAAGCCGGGCAGGCTTCCGGCGATACGGGCGGGGGGACGTG
>CAYNUN010000161.1:0-5340 GCA_964400345.1 uncultured Methylobacteriaceae bacterium | reverse complement strand
GATTCAAGGAAAAATCATTTCAAAAGGACGAGTCGAGCCGGTGCAGGCACGATGACGAAGGTGCGATCATGACGGCAACGTCGGAACCGCCCGATGGCTCGAACCGCAACGGCGGCTTCCAATACTGGATTCCCGCGGTCCTGCTGCTCACGGTCCTGAGCGCCGCTTTGTTCTTCGTGCATTTTCAGAGCTATGCGCAGCCGATCGACGGTTGGTTCCCGGGGATCTTCAACGATTTCAAGAACGTCTGGCTTGCGGGGCGTCTCTGGGACGCCGGCGACTTCGTCGTCCTCACCGATCCTGCGACCTTCGATGCCCATCGCGCCGCACATTTTCCCGGCGACTCGGGGCATATCTGGTCCTATCCGCTCCACTTCATCCTGCTGACCTGGCCCTTCTCGCAACTCCCGTTCCTGACCTCCGCCTTCGTCTGGACCGGGCTCGGCCTGTCGTCCTATCTCTTTTTGGCCCGGCAACTCGGGCAGACGAGCCCCTTCGCGTTGCTGCTTCTGTTCACGTCCTCGGGCGCGTTCCTCGTCGTCGTCTTCGGCCAGACGTCGTTCTTCTTCGCGGCCCTGCTGTGGGGCGGGCTTCTGCTCGCGCCGCACCGGCCCGTCGCGGCGGGTCTGCTTCTCGGCCTCTTGTCGGTGAAGCCGCAGCTCCTGTTCTTCGCAGGTCCCTTCCTGCTCCTGTCGGGTCGGTCTCGCGTGATCGCGGTCGCCCTGGCGACCGGGCTGCTTCTCGTCCTCGCGACCTTGCCTCTCGTCGGGATCGAGCCGTGGCGACGGCTCTTCACGATCACCGCGCCCGCCCAGTCGGAGCATATGTTCCGCTTCGTCCAGCAGTCCTATTCCCTGTCATGGTTCGGGGGGATCTGGCGCATCACCGAGAGCCGCCCGCTCGCGATCATCGTGCAGGTCGTCGCGACCTGCGGCGCGGCGATTCTTCTCGTCCTCGTCGCGAGAAGCGCGAAGGATCGGCGCGAGAAGATCGACGCGGTCATGCTCCTGACCTTCGTCGGACTTCCTTATCTCCTCTCCTACGACCTGTTGCTGCTGTTGCCGCTGACGGTGAAGATCGTCATGGATCGTCGCGGCTTTTCGCTCCCGCATCGGGTGACGGCGCTGCTCGTGGCCGGTGCCGGGCCGCTCGGCACGATCCTGACCGCGCTGCAGCTTTTTCCTTGGTCGCAGGTCCTGCTGCTGCTGCTCGCCGTACTGCATCTCCGACGTTTCTTCCGCCTTCCCGACGAGCGCCATACATCCGCCGCCCTGCCCGCATTCGATCCGATCCCCGCCCGGAGCGTATGAAGAGCGGGGTCCCGGAAGGTTGAAGTCATGAGCATGGATGATCGTGAAGCGAACCGCCTGTCCGCGCGGGTGAGCCGGTATGCGCGCGTCGGCGCGAATGTCGGCGGCGTCGCGGCGCGGATGGCGGGCGCGCGGCTCATGGGCGTCGACATCGCCGATCGCTCGAATGCCGAAGTGCTGCGCCGTGCGCTCGGCGGCCTCAAAGGGCCGATCATGAAGGTGGCCCAGCTTCTGGCTACGATTCCCGATGCCCTGCCGCCCGAATATGCGGAGGAATTGGCGAAGCTTCAGAGCGAAGCCCCGCCGATGGGCGCGGCCTTCGTCAAGCGCCGGATGCAGGCCGAACTCGGTCCCGATTGGCGCGAGCGTTTCCGCAGCTTCGATCTGCACCCCGCGGCGGCCGCGTCGCTCGGACAGGTCCATCGCGCCGTCGCGCATGACGGCGCGCCGCTCGCCTGCAAGCTCCAATATCCGGACATGCAGTCGGCCGTCGAAGCGGATCTCGGCCAGCTCGAAATCCTTTTCGCGGTCCATCGCCGCATGGATCCCGCCATCGACACCCGCGAGATCGCCAAGGAGATCGGCGCGCGCGTGCGCGAAGAGCTCGATTACCGGCGCGAGGCGAAACATGCCGCGCTTTATGCGGCGATGCTGGCGTCGACGCCGCGGGTCCGGGTGCCGGCGGTTCATCCCGAGCTTTCGACCGACCGCCTCCTGACGCTCGGCTGGCTCGAGGGCCGCAAGATCCTCGCCTTCAAGGAGGAGGATCTCGAGACGCGCAACAGGCTCGCCCGCGCCATGTTCGAGGCCTGGTGGCTGCCTTTCAGTCGCTACGGCGTGATCCATGGGGATCCGCATCTCGGCAATTACACCGTCTTCGAGGAGGAGGGCCGTGCGGGCGGCATCAACCTTCTCGATTACGGCTGCGTCCGCATCTTCCCGCCGAGCTTCGTCGGCGGCGTGGTCGATCTCTATCGCGGCCTTTTGGAGGGCGACGCCGACCGCGTCGTCCATGCCTATGAAGTCTGGGGATTCCGCGGGCTCACGCGCGACCTGATCGAGGTTCTGAACATCTGGGCGCGCTTCATTTACGGCCCGCTGCTCGACGATCGGGTCCGCACGATCGCCGACGGCGTCAGCCCGGGCGAGTACGGCCGCCGCGAGGCCTTCACGGTGCACAAGGCGCTGAAGGAGAAGGGCCCGGTGACGGTCCCGCAGGAATTCGTGTTCATGGACCGCGCCGCGATCGGTCTCGGCGGCGTGTTCCTCCATCTGCGCGCCGAACTGAACTTCCATCGGCTGTTCGAGGACGCTATGGCGGATTTCTCCGTCGAAACGGTCGCCGCGCGGCAGGCTGACGCGATGCGGGCGGCCGGATTGCTCTGAGGGGTCGCCGCCTTCGGCCGTTTACGCGCCGCCGAAGACGGTTTAAGTCGCGACCGTCCTCCCGAACCGATGCGAGGCTGAACGGCCGTGCCCGATGCCGCGAACCTGATCGCCTTCGCCCTCGTCGCGCTCGGCATGGTGCTGACGCCCGGGCCCAACATGATCTACGTCGTGTCGCGGTCGGTCACGCAGGGTTCGACCGCGGGGCTGATCTCCGTGGGCGGCGTGGCGCTCGGGCTTCTCTTCTACATGTCCTGCGCCGCCTTCGGCATCACGGCCCTGCTCATGGCCGTGCCCTTCGCCTATGACGCCCTGCGCTTCGCCGGCGCGGCCTATCTGCTGTTCCTCGCCTGGCAGGCGGTCAAGCCCGACGGACGATCGCCCTTCGAGGTGCGGGATCTCCCGGTGGACCGGCCGCGCAAGCTCTTCCTGATGGGCTTCGTGACCAATCTGCTGAACCCGAAGATCGCGATGCTCTATCTTTCGCTGCTGCCGCAATTCGTCGATCCGACGCGCGACGACGTGCTCGTCCAGTCCTTCGCGCTCGGCGCGGTCCAGATTTCCGTAAGCGTCTTCGTGAACGGGCTGATCGCCTGTGCGGCGGGTTCCGTGGCGTCCTTCTTCGCGGCGCGGCCCGTATGGGCGCTCGTCCAGCGCCGGCTGATGGGAACGGTTCTTGGCGGTCTCGCCCTCAAGATGCTGTTCGAGGGACGGAAGTAACGGAAGAGCCCCCGCATCCGCGGACGGTCGCTAAGGGATCCGTTCCGCCACCGCATCCGCCAGAACGGTCAGCCGGGCTTGGCCGAGAGGCCCCGAGGCCGCCTCATCGACGAGGACGGCGATCCGGGCGGCGAGCCCGTTCTCGGTGCCCATGATCCGCGCGCCGGCGATGCGGCGCCGCGCCTCGGCGAGGCGCGACAGCGCCCGGTCCACCGCGAGACGCTCGTAACGGTCTCCCGGCGCGAGGTCCCGCGCGGCGGCGAAAAGGCGATCGAGCCCCGTCTCGCGTCCCGCCGCAATATAGGCGTCCGCCGCAGCCCCCACGTCGCCCCCGCAACGCTCTGCGACGAGCGCCGCGTCGAGCGCGTCGGCCAGCCTTGCGAGGCCGCCCGCCGGAGAGGCCGAGGAGCCGCCCTCCGACAGCGCGAGATGCGCGACGGCGGGCGTGAAGCGCCGCACCACGTCGCCGACCGCGGCGGGCGTGCGCGCCGTCTCCCGGGCGAGCCAGAGCGTGCGCTCCGCCGCGAAACGCTGCAGGGCGGCGAACAGTGCGAGCTGCTCCGCCCCCGAGAGGTCGGTCGCCGCTTCGGCCGCGGCGAAACGTGCGCCCATCCCGAAGCATGTCCAGCCCGCATGGAAGGCCGCGGCGATGCGCGCGGGATCCGCGCCCGTCATCCCCTCGATCATGGCGACGAGACCGATCCCGCCGCGATCCACCACGAGATTGGCGAGACGCGTCGCGATGATGTTGCGCCTCAGGCGATGGCCCGCCACCGCGTCGGGGAAACGCTCCGTCATCGCTTTCGGGAAATAGGCTTCGAGTTCATGCGCGAAGGCCGGGTCGTCCGGAACGGTGCTCGCCAGCAGCGCCTCCTTCAGCGCCATCTTCTCATAGGCGAGGAGCACCGCGAGTTCCGGCCGGGTGAAGGGGCGGCGGCGCTGTTCGCGCTCCGCGAGCCTCGCATCGTCGGGCAGAAACTCCACCGATCTGTCGAGCCCGCCCGAGGCTTCGAGCAGACGCATCGAGCGGACGAGATCGGGCCAAGCCTCCATGCCGCGGCGCTCGGCCAGCGACAGGGCGAGCGTCTGCGCCCGGTTGTTGGCCAGCACGAGATCGGCGACCTCGCTCGTCATCGAGGCGAGCAGCGTCTTCCGCGCCTCCTCGTCGAGCCGTCCGTCGGCGACGGCGGTCTTCAGCGCGATCTTGATGTTCACTTCGACGTCGGAGGTGTTCACGCCCGCGGAATTGTCGATCGCGTCGGTGTTCAGACGGACGCCCGCCGCCGCCGCCTCGATGCGGCCGCGCTGGGTCACCCCGAGATTGGCGCCTTCGCCGATCACCGTCGCGCGGATGTCGCTTCCGGCGATGCGGATCGCGTCATTGGCGCGGTCGCCGACCTCGGCGTCCGTCTCGTTCGAGGCGCGGACATAGGTGCCGATGCCGCCGAACCAGAGCAGGTCCACGCGCGCCTTCAGGATCGCTGTGATCACCTCCTGCGGCGTCGCCTCTTCCGTGTCGAGGTCGAGCAGGGTCCGGATTTCGGGCGAGAGCGGGATCGCCTTCAGGCTGCGCGAAAAGATCCCGCCGCCCTTCGACACCAGCGCCGCGTCGTAATCGGCCCAGGAGGAACGCGGCAGGCGGAACAGCCTTTCGCGCTCCGCCCATGAGGTCTCGGGGTCCGGATCGGGATCGATGAACACGTCGCGATGGTCGAAGGCGGCGACGAGGCGGATCTTCTTCGACAGCAGCATCCCGTTTCCGAACACGTCGCCCGACATGTCGCCGACGCCCGCGACCGTGAACGGCGTCGTCTGCACGTCCATGTCGCGTTCGCGGAAATGGCGTTTCACCGCCTCCCATGCGCCGCGCGCCGTGATCCCCATGCCCTTGTGGTCGTAGCCGTTCGAGCCGCCGGAGGCGAAG
>CAYNUN010000160.1:0-5363 GCA_964400345.1 uncultured Methylobacteriaceae bacterium | reverse complement strand
GTCGGCGACGTCGCCTTCGCGGAGGCCTCCGAGGTCGCGGGCTTCATCACCCCGGTGCCCGGCGGCGTCGGGCCCATGACGATCGCCTGTCTGCTCGCCAACACCGTCACCGCCGCCTACGCCCGGCGCGGCTGGACCGCGCCGGCGCTCTGAAGCCGTTCCGCGCCGTCATGCCCGCGCAGGCGGGCATTCACCCCTTTCGTCCGCGTCGCAGGCCCCACGGTTCGGGACAAGATGGACCACGCGGTCGTGATGGGCCGTCAGCGTCCCGCGATGGCCGATGCTGACGACGGTCGGCGTCCAAGCCGCTTCGCGCAGCAGGCGGTACATCAGCGCCTCGCCCGCTTCGTCGAGCGCCGAAGTCGCCTCGTCGAGGAACACCGTCGCGGGCTTCGTCAGCAGCACACGGGCGAAGGCGAGGCGCTGCTGCTCGCCCCCGGAGAGCCGATGGCTCCACCGGTCGACCTCGTCGAGCCGGCCGATCAGATGCGCGAGATCGACCGCCTTGAGCGCGCGCACGACCTCGAGATCGTCCGCCGTCGGCGTCTCCGGATAGAAGGCCGCCTCGCGCAGCGTGCCGAGCGGCATATAGGGCTTTTGCGGGATGAACAGCATGGAGCCCGGCGCGACTTCGACCGAGCCGCGTCCATAGGGCCAGATGCCCGCGATGGCGCGCAGCACCGTGCTCTTGCCCGTGCCCGACGGCGCCTTGATGAGGATCGCCTCGCCGGGCTCCGCCGTCAGTTCCACGCCCGAGATCAGCGGCGCGGCGTTCGGCAGATCGAGATGGAGGTCGCGCACCGCGAGCTTCGTGCCCGGGGTCACGCTGAGCGGCCCGGCCGCGGCGGCGCGGACGGCGTCGAGATCGTCGCGGAAGACCGTGAGCCGGTCCGTCGTGGCCTTCCATTCCGCGATCCGGGGATAGCTCGCGATGAAGAAGTTCAGGCAGGTCTGCACCGCCGCGAAGGCCGCGACCGTCTGCATCAGCCGCCCGAAAGTCATGTCGCCCGCGAAATATTGAGGCGAGGCGAGCAGGAACGGGATCACGACGCCCGCCTGTCCATAGGCGTGGGTGAACCAGCTCAGGCGGCGCTCGCTGCGGATGATGTCGCGGAAATTGTCGACGACCCGGCCCCAGCGCTGCCCGAGAAGGCCCTCCTCGCGCGCCTCGCCGCGATAGAAGGCGACCGTCTCGGCGTTCTCGCGCAGTCGGATCAGGCCGAAGCGGAACTCCGCCTCGAGCATGCGGTTCGACGAATGCAGTCCGATCAGCGGACTGCCGATGAGATGGGTGACGACGCTCGCCGCGATCGAATAGCCGAAGACCGCGAAGACCATGTAGCCCGGCACCTCGACGCCCGCGACGGCGAGGCTCCCGGACAGCGACCAGAGCACCGCCGTGAAGGAGGCGAGGGACACGGTCGCGTCCAGCACGCCCACCACCAGATCGAGCGTCTGGCCGGCGAAGATGCCCATGTCCTCGGTGATGCGCTGGTCGGGATCGGTCGAGCTGCGGTTTTCGAGCTGCAGGCGGAGAAAGGACCGATGCGCGATCCAGTCGCCCATATAGCGGCGCACCATCCAGTCGCGCCAATCCAGCTTGATCGTCTCGGCGAGGCGATGCGACCAGATCAGGCAGGCCACGAAGCCGCCCGCGATCAGGAAGAAGGCCGCGATCTGGACCCGGAACGCGCCGCCGTCATGGCCCTGCAGCGCGGTATAAAAATCATTGTACCAAGCGTTCTGGCAGAGCGCGATCCAGGTCGCGAGGAGCTTCAGGGCGATCAGCGCCGCCGCGAGCAGACGCGCGCGCCGCGCCTCGCGCGAACGCCAGAACGGCATCGCGAGCCGAACGACGCGTCGAGCGAGCGAGGGCCGCGTGACGGCGCCGCGTCGGAAGAGATGGAACGTCATGGGACCGGCTCGGGTTCGGCGACCGAAGGGATGCTCCCCGCAAGGGGGCTGCGCGCCTTTCCAAGGGCCCGATCACGGCCCGAGATCGGATGAATTGCGGCGGGTCCGCCATCTTCGTAACCGCTTTACAACCCGCCGACACGGAATGACATTTCGTTTCGAAGAGAACATTTCCTTGCCCGGGCGGGGCCGTGCGCTCCCGCCCCGTCGCACAGCCCGAAGGCGTCCCATGACCGAAGGTCTCGTCCGCTACGACGCCCGCGACGGCGTCGCCATCCTGACCATCGCCCAGCCGTCGAAGATGAACGCGATGAGTTTCGGCATGTGGGAGGCGCTGCCCGACCTCGTCCGCCGCGCGGAGCAGGATCCCGCGGTCCGCGTGATCGTGCTGCGCGGAGAGGGAGAGCGGGCCTTCTGTGCGGGCGCCGACATCTCTCAATTCGGCGAGAAGCGTTCGGAGGCCGAGGCGATCGCGGAATATGACCGCGTGGTCGAACGCGGCAACGCCGCGCTGCGCGGCGCGGAGAAGCCCACGGTCGCGATCATCCGCGGCATCTGTTTCGGGGGCGGGCTGGGGCTCGCCGTCGCCTGCGATCTGCGCCTCGCCTCCTCCGATTCGCGTTTCCGTATCCCGGCCGCGCGTTTGGGCCTCGGCTACGGCTTTTCCAATGTGCGGATGCTGATCTCCCGCCTCGGCCGCGGCGTCACGGCCGATCTTCTGCTGAGCGCGCGGATCGTGGAGGCGGGCGAAGCCTGCGCCCTCGGCATCGTGAATGCGGTCTGGAATCCGAGCGATTTCGAGGAGGAGGCCGCGCGCTATGTCGAGCGCATCGCCCACAACGCGCCGCTGACGCTCAAGGCGGTGAAGCGTGCCCTGGTGGAACTGGAAAGCCCCGCGCCCGACGCCGCCGCCGTCGCGGCCTTGGTCGCCGCCTGCTATGCGAGCCGGGATTATCAGGAAGGCCGCGCCGCCTTCCGCGACAAACGCGAGCCGCTGTTCACGGGCGACTGAATGTCCGGCCCGTTCGAATTGCGCCGAAGGGGGAGTTCCGGCTCCGGACCCCGCATGCTATGGCCCGCGCGGTTTTCCCGCGTTTCGAGGCCCCTCCGATGCCGCATGAACCCCGTCGCGTCACCCGTGCCCTGCTTTCGGTCTCCGACAAGACGGGCCTGATCCCCTTCGCGACCGCGCTTCACGAGATGGGCGTCGCCCTCGTCTCCACGGGCGGCACGCGGCAGGCGCTGGCCGATGCGGGCCTTCCGGTCGCCGACGTCTCCGACGTCACGGGCTTTCCCGAAATGATGGACGGCCGCGTGAAGACGCTTCACCCTGCGGTGCACGGCGGCCTTCTCGCGATCCGCTCGAACCCGGTCCATCAGGCCGCGATGCTCGCCCACGGCATCGGCCCCATCGATCTTCTCGTCGTCAATCTCTACCCGTTCGAGGCGACGGTCGCGGCGGGCAAGCCCTATGACGACTGCATCGAGAACATCGACATCGGCGGCCCGGCCATGATCCGCGCGGCCGCGAAGAATCATCACGACGTGGCGGTGGTCGTCGACGTCGCCGACTACGATGCGGTGCTGGCCGACATGAAGGCGCAGAACGGCGCGACGACGCTGACGCTGCGCAGGACGCTCGCCGCCAAGGCCTATGCCCGTACCGGCTCCTACGACGCGGCGATCTCGAACTGGTTCGCCGCGCAGCTCGGCGAAACGACGCCGACCTTCCGCGCGCTCGGCGGCACGCTCGTCGAACCCATGCGCTACGGCGAGAACCCGCATCAATGGGCGGGCTTCTACCGCACGGGGGAGAAGCGTCCGGGCGTGTCGACCGCCCGTCAGGTGCAGGGCAAGCAGCTGAGCTACAACAACATCAACGACACCGACGCCGCCTTCGAGGCCGTCGCCGAATTCGATCCCGCCCGCACGGCCGGCGTCGTGATCGTGAAGCACGCCAATCCCTGCGGCGTCGCCGAGGGCGCGACGCTGCGCGAGGCCTATGAGAAGGCCCTGCGCTGCGATCCCGTCTCGGCCTTCGGCGGCATCGTCGCGCTGAACCGCCGGCTCGATGCGGAAGCGGCCAAGGCCATCGTCGAGATCTTCACCGAAGTGATCATCGCGCCCGACGCCGCCGAGGAGGCGATCGCGGTCGTCGCCGCGAAGAAGAATCTCCGCCTCCTGCTCACGGGCGGCCTGCCCGATCCGCGGCAGGCGGGCCTCACGCTGCGCACGGTGGCGGGCGGCTTCCTCGCCCAGTCGCGCGACGATGCGGTGGTCGACGACATGGATCTGAAGGTCGTGACGAAGCGCGCGCCCTCGGCGCAGGAGCTCGCCGATCTGCGTTTCGCCTTCCGCGTCGCCAAGCATGTGAAGTCGAACGCGATCGTCTATGCCAAGGACGGCGCGACCGTGGGCATCGGCGCGGGGCAGATGAGCCGCGTCGACTCCTCGCGCATCGCGGCCTGGAAGGCGGCGGAAGCCGCCAAGGCGGCCGGGCTCGCCGAAACGCTCGCCAAGGGCTCGGTCGTTGCGTCCGACGCCTTCTTCCCCTTTGCGGACGGGCTGCTGGCGGCCGCGGCGGCGGGGGTGACGGCGGTGATCCAGCCGGGCGGCTCGATGCGCGACGACGAGGTCATCAAGGCCGCCGACGAGGCGGGCCTCGCGATGGTCTTCACCGGCCGGCGGCACTTCCGGCACTGACGTCGTCCCCGCGACCCGACGTCGGGGGCGGGGGTCCGCCTCTTGTGCGCGGCGGCGGTTCGGGGCAAGGCTCGCGCGACAAGGTCCGGAAACGTCGATGTCCCTCCCCCGCGCGATCCTCTTCAACGCCGTCTTCTACCTGACGCTGTTCTTCTACATGCTGTTCGGGCTGCCCTTCCTGCTCGCGCCGCGGCCGGCGCTGCGGGAGATGGTACGGACCTGGGGGCGGCTCTTCATCTGGATCTGCCGCGTCTTCGGCGGGTTGAAGCTCGAAGTGCGCGGCCGCGAGCATCTGCCGCCGGGCCCGGTCATCATCGCCTCCAAGCACCAGTCGGCATGGGAGACGCTGGCTTATCTCGGCATCTTCCATGACGCGTGCTTCGTGCTCAAGAAGGAGCTGAGCTACATCCCCTTCTTCGGCTGGTTCATCCTGAGGCTGAACCATATTCCGCTCGATCGGGAGCGCGGCCCTTCGGTCGTCACCAAGCTCGTCGCCGACGTGAAGCGCGAATTGCACCGCGCGGACGGTCGGCAGGTTATCTTCTTTCCCGAAGGCACGCGCCGTGCGCCCGGCGCGCCGCCCGCCTATCGCGTCGGGGTCGCGCTCGCTTATGTCGGCGCCAAGACGACCGTCGTTCCGGTCGCGATCAATGCGGGCCTGTTCTGGCCGCGCCGTTCTCTGCGGTTGAGGCCCGGCACCATCGTGGTCGAGTTCCTCGAACCGATCCCGCCGGGCTTGAAGCGCG
>CAYNUN010000159.1:0-5366 GCA_964400345.1 uncultured Methylobacteriaceae bacterium | reverse complement strand
TGGTGAAGCGCAACAATTGCGGCAAGGCGCTCGACATCGCCCGCGCCGCCCGTGACATGCACGGCGGCAACGGCATCCAAGAAGAATATCACGTGATGCGGCACGCCCAGAACCTCGAGACCGTGAACACCTATGAGGGCACCCACGACGTGCATGCGCTGATCCTCGGCCGCGCGCAGACGGGCCTGCAGGCGTTCTTCTGAGCATGATGCGCCCCCTCGAAGGCGTCCGCGTCCTCGAACTGGCCCGCATCCTCGCGGGGCCTTGGATCGGCCAGACGCTGGCCGATCTCGGAGCCGATGTGGTGAAGGTCGAGCGGCCGGGAACCGGGGACGACACGCGCACATGGGGGCCGCCCTTCGTGGAGGCGGCGGACGGAGGACATCTCTCGGCGGCCTATTTCCACTCCTGCAATCGCGGCAAGCGCTCGATCACGGTCGATTTCGAGACCGCCGAAGGACAGGAGACGATCCGCCGGCTCGCGGCGAACGCCGACGTGCTCCTGGAGAACTTCAAGGTCGGCGGGCTCGCGAAATACGGGCTCGATCACGAGAGCCTGAAAGCGGTCAATCCGCGCCTGATCTATTGCTCGGTCACGGGCTTCGGCCAGAACGGACCTTATGCCGACCGGGCGGGCTACGACTTCATGATCCAGGCCATGGGCGGCATCATGGATCTGACGGGCGACCCCGAGGGCGAACCGCAGAAGACGGGCGTCGCCTTCGCCGACATCTTCACGGGCGTCTACGGCGCCTTGGCGGTTCTCGCCGCCCTTCGGAACCGGGACGCGACGGGACGCGGCGCGCATCTCGACATGGCGCTGTTCGACACCCAGATCGCGGTGCTGGGCAATCAGGCGCTGAATTATCTGGTTTCCGGCCGGTCGCCGCGGCGGATGGGCAATGCGCATCCGAACATCGTGCCCTATCAGGTGTTTCCGACCGCCGACGGCCATGTCGCGATCGCGGTGGGGAACGACGGGCAGTTCGCCAAGCTCTGCACCGTGCTGGGCGAACCTGGGCTCGCGGCGAACCCCGACTATGCGGACAACGCGCTGCGCGTGAAGCATCGCGCGGCGCTGGTGGCGCGGATCGCGGGGCTGACGTCGACCTTCACGCGGTCCGATCTGCTCGCCGGGCTGGAAAAGGCGGGCGTGCCCGCCGGGCCGATCAACACGGTCGCCGACGTCTTCGCCGATCCGCAGGCGATCCATCGCGGGATGCGGGTCGATCTGCCGAGCGAGGCGGCGGCGGCGGGGAGCATTCCCTCGGTGCGGACGCCGGTGATGATCGACGGGGAACCGCAGGTGTCCTCGCGGCCCTCGCCGCGGCTCGGGGAGCATACGGCGGAAGTGCTGGCCGATCCGGGTTGGGTCGGTTCGTAACGGGTTTCAGTGTCGTCCCGGGCCGCGCAGCGGACCCGGGATCCGGAGGACGGCTCCCGGCATCGCGGACTCCTGGGTCCCGGCTCTGCGCTTCGCTCCGGCCGGGATGACACGAGAGGGGAAATGAAGGTGTCGTCCCGGGCCGCGCAGCGGACCCGGGATCCAGAGGAAGGCTCCCGGCATCGGGGAGTCCTGGGTCCCGGCTCTGCGCTTCGCTCCGGCCGGGATGACACGAGAGGATGGATGGGAACGATGCACGACGCCGTCACGCCGAAGACCCGCACGGGCGGGCAACTCATCGTCGACGCGCTGGAGGCGCAGGGGGTCGAGCACGTGTTCTGCGTGCCGGGCGAGAGCTATCTTGCGGTGATCGACGCGCTGCACGACGCGTCCATCAACGTCACGGTCTGCCGGCAGGAGGCGGGTGCGGCCATGATGGCGGATGCGACCGCGCGGCTGACGGGCCGGCCCGGCATCGTGATGGTGACGCGCGGTCCCGGCGCGACCAATGCGGCGCACGGCATCCATATCGCCGAACACGACTCGGTGCCGCTGATCATGTTCGTCGGGCAGGTCGAAGCGGGCGTGCGCGGGCGGGGCGCGTGGCAGGAACTCGACTACAAGGCCGTGTTCGGCTCGATGACGAAATGGGCCGTCGAGATCGACGATCCGGCCCGCATCCCGGAGATCGTCTCCCGCGCCTTCCATGTCGCGATGCAGGGCCGTCCCGGCCCGGTCGTGATCGCGCTGCCGGAAGACGTGCTGCTCGAGACGGCCGCCGTCGCCGCCCCGCCGCGGGTCGAGCCCGTCGAGACCTGGCCGGGCCTGACGCAGATGGCGGAACTGCAGAAGATGCTCTGGGCGGCCGAACGGCCGATGATGATCGTCGGCGGTTCGGGCTGGTCGGAAAAGGCGGTCGCGAGCCTCGTGCGCTTCGCCGAACGGTTCGACCTGCCGGTCGCGACCTCCTTCCGCCGGGCCATGCTGTTTCCCGGCGATCATCCGAATTTCGCGGGCGAGATCGCGCTGGGGCCGAACCCGAAGCTCAAGGCGCGCATCGAGACCGCCGATCTCGTGATCGTCGCGGGCGGGCGCATGTCGGAAGTGCCGTCGCAGGGCTACACGCTGTTCGACGTTCCGGTGCCGAAGCAGAAGCTCGTCCATGTCCATGCGGATGCGGAGGAACTCGGCCGCGTCTATCACCCGACGCTGGGCATCCACGCCTCGCCCAAGGGCTTCGCCGCGGCGCTCGAAACCGTGCAGCCGCCCGTCTCGATCCGTTGGGCGGCGGAGACGCGGCAGGCGCGCGAGGACTATCTCGGTTGGACGGAACAACCGCCGCGCGTGCCGGGCAAGCTCGACATGGGCCAGGCCATGGTGCAGCTGCGCAACCGCCTGCCCGCGGATGCGATCGTCTGCAACGGGGCGGGCAATTACGCGATCTGGGTCGGTCGCTTCCTGCGCTTCCGACGCTACGGCACGCAGCTCGCGCCGGTATCCGGCTCGATGGGCTACGGCGTGCCCGCGGCCATCGGCGCGAAGCGGCAATTCCCGGACCGCACCGTCGTGGCCTTCGCGGGCGACGGCTGCTTCCTGATGAACGGGCAGGAATTCGCCACCGCGGTGCAATATGATCTGCCCGTCGTGGTCGTCGTGGTCGACAACGGCATGTACGGCACGATCCGGATGCATCAGGAGCGCGAATTCCCGGGCCGGGTCGAGGCCACCGCGCTGAAGAACCCGGATTTCGCGGCCTATGCGGTCGCCTTCGGCGGGCATGGCGAGCGGGTCGAGACGACCGAGGAATTCATGCCCGCCTTCGAGCGGGCGCTCGCCTCGGGCAAGCCCGCGATCCTGCATTGCCTCGTCGATCCCGAGGCGATCACGCCGTCCGCGACGATCTCCTCGATCCGCGGCGCGGCGCAGAAAAAGTAAGGCGAGGGGCGTTCAGCCCTTCATCGCCTCGATGCGTTCGAGGGCTTCGAGGACGCCCTCGCCTTCGGCCTCCTCCTCGCGATGCCGGGCCTCGCGTTCGCGCACGTCCTCGTCCTCGATCGCCTGCCACGCCGGATCCTCGGCGGTGTCGTCGCGCGTCTCCGCCTTGCGCTTCTCGATGCCGTCGACCCACTCCTTCAGGAGCTTGTCGAGCGAGCCGTCGGCCGCCATGCGGGCGTGGAGGTCGGGATGCTTGTCCGCGAGTGCACGGTCGAGCGCGCGGCGGATGCCGGAAGGCGTCATGTCGTTCTCCTGAGACGCGCGGGACGTCAGCCCATGCGCTGCGCGACCATGTCCCGCAGGGCGCGGAGGTCCTTGGCGAAGAGGCGGATGCCTTCGGAGAGCTTCTCCGTCGCCATCGCGTCCTCGTTGAGGGCGAAGCGGAAGGAGGCTTCGTCGACGGCGATCTTCTCCGTGCCGTCCTTCGCGGCGGCCCCGGCTTCGAGCTTGCGGGGCAGCGCGCCCTCGTCCTTCGACAGGGCTTCGAGCAGCGCGGGGGCGATGGTGAGGCGGTCGCAGCCCGCCAGCGCCTCGATCTCGCCGGTGTTGCGGAAGGAGGCGCCCATCACGACGGTGCCGTGGCCGTGGCGCTTGTAATAGGCGTAGATCCGCCGGACCGAGAGGACGCCGGGGTCGGTCTCGGCGTCATAGGGCCCGCCGCCCGCCTTCACGTGCCAGTCGAGGATGCGGCCGACGAAGGGGGAGATCAGGAACGCGCCCGCTTCCGCGGCGGCGGCGGCCTGAACGAGCGAAAACAGCAGCGTCAGATTGCAGTCGATGCCTTCGCGCTGAAGGATCTCCGCGGCGCGGATGCCTTCCCAGGTCGAGGCGAGCTTGATGAGGATGCGCTCGCGGCCGACGCCGCGGCTCTTGTAATCGGCGACGATGGCGCGGGCCTTGGCGAGGCTCGCCTGCGTATCGAAGGAGAGGTCGGCGTCGACTTCGGTCGAGACGCGGCCTGGGACGATCTTCGTCAGTTCCGTGCCGAAGCTGACGGC
Source organism: uncultured Methylobacteriaceae bacterium (assembly GCA_964400345.1). Classification (GTDB taxonomy): domain Bacteria; phylum Pseudomonadota; class Alphaproteobacteria; order Rhizobiales; family Beijerinckiaceae; genus JAIXZO01. Next base: position 989 of record CAYNUN010000159.1, on the reverse strand, counting down.
GAGCCGGTCGCAGACGGCGGCGACGACGGCGTCGCGCGAACCCGTCTGCTTGCCGCCCCATTGCACGGCCTCGGCGACGATATGGTCATAGGCCGGCATCTGCGCCGCCTTGAGGATCAGCGTGGGATTGGTCGTGCAGTCGGTCGGACGGAAGGCGCGGATCGCGTCCATGTCGCCCGTGTCGGCGACCACCACCGTCATGTCCCTCAACCGATCGAGCTTCGACGTCATCGCGCTTCGTCCTCCGCGTTCCCGGCGAGGCCTAGCACGGGCCGGGCGGGGGAGGGAACCGTCACTCGGGCATGAACAGCGATCGGGCCGCCTTCGCCTCGCGCACGAGAAAATCCACGGTGGCGCGGACGCGGGCGATTTCGCGCAGTTCGGCATGCACGATCAGCCAGAAGGTGCGGGTGAGGGAGACGGCCTCGGGCAGAACCGGCACGAGGCCGTCGTGCTTCGCCGCCATGAAATGCGGGAGCACGCAAAGGCCGCCGCCCGCCAGGGCGATCCGCATCTGGGCGACGAGATTCGAGGATTGGATCGAGGGTCGGAGGCCTTTCGAGATCTCGTCGAGATAATCGAGTTCCGGCATCACGATCAGGTCGTCGATATAGCCGATCAGGCGATGGCGGTGCAGATCTTCGACCGTCGCCGGCCGTCCCGCTTCGGCGAGATAGGAGGGTGCGGCGAATAGGCTCAGCCGATAATCGGCGAGCTTGCGGGCGACGATCTTCCCCTCCTTCGGCGGCGAGAGGGAGATGGCGATGTCGGCCTCGCGCTTGGACAGCGAGAGGAGCCGCGGCATGGCCGCGAGCTGGATCTCCAATTCGGGAAATTGCGCGGCCAGCTTCGGGATGCGCGGCGCGAGGAACACCGTGCCGAAGCCGTCGGGCACGCCGATGCGCACGGTGCCGGACAGAGCGAGATCCGCCCCGCCGATGTCGCTCGAGGCCGCGAGCGCGGCGCTTTCTATGGTTTCCGCGGCCGCG
>CAYNUN010000158.1:0-5405 GCA_964400345.1 uncultured Methylobacteriaceae bacterium | reverse complement strand
TCCTTACTTTTCAAGCATCGCAAGACCCCTCATCCGGCCCGCCTTCGGCGGCCCACCTTCTCCCGCAAGGGGAGAAGGGAAGAGCCTCACGGGTCCGCATCGAAGAACGACGATCGATCTCGACCGTAGGGCAATGACCGGAGAGGACATCACCCCAACATCTTCAGCGCCTTGGTGAAGAAGTCCGGCGTGCCGAAATTGCCGGACTTCAGCGCCAGCGCCATGCGCTTGCCGTCGGCGGCCAAAGTCCATGGCACGCCGGGGTCGATCTCGGGGCCGATCTCGAGCATCGATACGCCGAGCGCACCGACCACCGCACCGGAGGTCTCGCCGCCGGCGACCACCAGCCGCGTGACGCCCTCCGCCGCCAGCCCCTTCGCGACCTCGCCGAGAAGGTGCTCGATCATCGCGCCGGACGCGTCGCGGCCGAAACGCTCCTGCACCGCGCGGACGGAATCCGGTTCGGCGGTCGAATAAACAAGGATCGGCTTGTCCCCGAGGCGCGGCCGCGCCCAAGCGAGCACCGTCTCGGCCGTCATGGTCTTGTCGGCGATGGCGACGGGATCGAGCGCGAAGGTCTCGACGCCCTTGGCGACGGCATCCGCCACCTGCCCGCGCGTGGCGGCGGAACAGCTGCCCGCGAGAACCGCGGTCTTGCCCTTGGGCGCCTCGAAGGCGCGCGGACCGGAAGCGGGGGCGAGAAGGCCCGCCCGGCGGAAATTCTCGGGCAGGCCGAGCGCGATGCCCGAGCCGCCCGTGAGCAGCGGCAGACCGTCGAAGGCTTCGCCGAGAACGCGGAGCTGCGCGTCGGTGACCGCATCGGCCACCGCCATGGCCGGGCCATCCTTCGCGATCGCCTCGAAGGCCGCGCGCACCGCGGCGGGGCCCTTCTCGACCACGGCGAATGGAACGAGACCGACGGGCAGCTTCGTCTGACGGCCGAGAACGCGGACGAGGTTCGAATCCCGCATCGGCGTCAGCGGGTGATCCTTCATCGGGCTGTCGGAGAGCAGCACAGAACCGACGAAGAGATGGCCTTGGAAGACCGAACGACCATTGGCCGGGAAGGCGGGGCAGGCCACGGTGAAGCTTGCGCCCAGCCGCTTCATCAGCGCTTCGGCGACGGGGCCGATATTGCCCTCGTCCGTCGAGTCGAAGGTGGAGCAGTATTTGAACAGGATCTGCTTCGCGCCCGCGCCGATCAGCGCGTCGCAGGCCTGCAGCGACCATGCGACGGCTTCCGCAGCGGGGTTGGTGCGCGACTTCATCGAGACGACGACGGCGTCGGCCTCGGGAAGAGACGCCGCCGAGGCGGGCACGCCCACGGTCTGGACGACGCGCATCCCTTCGCGCGCCAGCATCAGCGCGACGTCGGTGGCTCCGGTGAGATCGTCCGCGATGACTCCGAGCAGCATGGTCGTTCCTCGTTCGTATTCTTGTTCGTTCGGTTCCGCCCCGTCGTTTCGATTCAGACAAGACGTGGATGCCCGCATGCGCGGGCATGACGGCCATCGGGTCGTATCATCCCGGCCGTAGCGCAGCGGAGAGCCGGGATCCGGAGAGCGGTTGCACCGTCTGCCGGGGTCCCGGGTCGACTCCGCCGCCCGGGATGACACGGGAGAGCGTTGCTGCCGCGGGCGGGCGAAACGTTACCACTTTGCCCCGAAGGCCTCCTTCAGGTCGGCGATCGCCGCGGCGTCCAATTCCGGAAGGCGGTTGCCGCGGGTGAGGAACCAGAGCTTCGCGGTCTCCTCCGCCTCCTCCAACGCGGCCGAGGCCTCGGCGGGGGTGCGGTGCCAGAAGGTGGGGCCGATGCGGGCCAGCATCACGCCGCGGCAGGTCGCGACATGGGGCCGGACGAGGTCGATCACCTCCGGCGCGCCGGGGCGACGATAAGGGATCAGCGGGATCCGGCCCGCCTTCATCACATGATAGGGCGTGAGCGGCGGCAGGATGTTCGCGGGATCGACGCCGGGCGTGAGCGACAGCGCCACGAGATGCGTGGAATGCGTGTGCACGACGCCGCCGACTTGGGGATCCGCCTCGTAGACGGCGCGATGCAGGCGGATCGTCTTGGAAGCGCGGTCGCCCGAAACCTGCTCGCCGTTGGTGTCGAGTTTCGAAATCCGCGCGGGATCGAGCGCGCCGAGGCAGGCGTCGGTCGGCGTGATGAGGAAACCGTCCTCGAGCCGGGCGGAGATGTTGCCCGCCGAACCGACCGTGTAGCCGCGGTCGTAAAGGCTCTTGCCGACCCGGCAGATCTCTTCGCGGAGCTTCGCCTCGGTGCTCATGCCCCCTCCCCGGCCACGCGCATTTCGAGCCGGAAGCGGATGATGCGCAGCACCTGCGCGATGGCGGTGAGCATCTCCTCCTCCCGCGTGCCGCCGACGCGGGCGGCGAAGCTTTCGAGGATCTGCCCCTTCGTCGCGCCCTTCACGGCGAAGATGAAGGGAATGCCGAAGCGCGCGCGGTAGCGGTCGTTCATGTCCGTGAAGCGCGCGAACTCTTCGGCGGTCAGACGATCGAGCCCCGCGCCCGCCTGCTCCTGCGTCGAATCCTCCGTGAGTTCGCCCGCGATCGCGGCGCGGCCCGCGAGGTCCGGATGGGCGCGAAGGAGATCGAGCTGCCGATCCTCCCCGGCCCCGAGCACGGCGTGCTGGAAGGCGCGGATCACGGCGGCGCGGTCGGCGAAGGGCCGGGCCTTGCCCGCCTCCTCCGCGACCCAGGGAGAATGCTCGGCGATGTCGCCGAAGGCGGCCGCGAAATCGGCGGGCGAAAGGGCGTTCAGGGCATCGAGCGGGAAAGGTGTCATGGGGATTCAGTAGGCGATCTTGTCGGCCTTCGCCATCCATGCGGCGAAGGCGGCGGCGGCGTCCTCGCGGGGTGCGTGGACCATGGGGAGCGCACGTTCGGCCGGCGTCTTCGGGATCTCGTCATAAATGAAGGCGTCGTCGAAGCCGATGGCGGCCGCGTCGTCGCGGGTGTTGGCGTAGACGATGCGGGAGATACGGGCCCAATAGGCCGAAGCGAGACACATCGGGCAGGGTTCGCAGCTCGTATAGAGCGTCGCGCCCGCGAGCGAGAAATCGCCCGCCGCGGTGCATGCACGGCGGATGGCCGTGACTTCGGCATGGGCGGTGGGGTCGTTCGCGGAGGTGACCTCGTTCCAGCCTTCGGCCAGCACGCGGCCGTCGCGCACGATCACCGCGCCGAAGGGACCGCCGAGACCGGCCTCCATGCGTTCACGCGACAGCGCCACGGCGCGCGCGAGATGCCGCTCGTCTTCCGCGTCGATCATGTCCTCGCCCGTCCTTCTTCGCTCCGCCCGCGCTCCACGAGCAATTGCGCCGCCACGCCGGCGGCGATCACCGCGGGCTCCTTGCCCGCGACGCCCGCGACGCCGATCGGACAGACGAGACGGCGCAGCGCCGCCGCCGTCAAGCCCAAGTCGCGCATCCGCTTCTCGAAACGGGCGCGTTTGGTGGCGGATCCGATCAGGCCGACGAAGGCGAGATCCTCCCGGCGCAGCGCGGCGACGGTGACGTCGAGATCGAGCGGGTGGGAATGGGTCATCACCAGCACGAAGCCGCCGGGCGGCACGGCGGCGATTTCGGCGGCCGGATCGGCGGCGGGAACGGGCGTCGCGTTCTCCGGCACGAGAGCCGGGAAGGCGTCGGCGCGCGGATCGATCCAGCGGATGCGGAAGGGCAAGGGTGCAAGCGCGAGGACCAGCGCACGCCCGACATGGCCCGCACCGAAAAGGGCCAAAGGCGTGCGCGCGTCCCGGAAGGTTTCGACGAGACGGTCGGTGAGGAGGACGGATTCCCGCTCTCGGGCGTCATCCCGGCCGGAGCGCAGCGGAGAGCCGGGATCCACGCCTTCGGACGATGAAGCGCTCGACCGTTCACTGGGTCCCGGGTCGGCTGCGCCGCCCGGGATGACAGCGGAGAACTCCGCGAAAACCTCATGGTGAGGAGGCCCCGGAGGGGCCGTCTCGAACCACGAGGTTTTCGAGCGCGGCGAGGATGGTTCGAGACGCCCGCCTGCGGCGGGCTCCTCACCATGAGGGGGGTGGGGTGGGGAGAGAACGGCGCGTGCCAAACGACGCCCCGTCGGCGGCAGAACGGCCTCCGTCGTGAGGCCCCTCGCTTCTTCCGCCGCGAGATCCGCGACATGCGCCCTGTCGTCCGGCCCGAAGACCTCGATCAGCGTGGTGACGCGGCCGCCGCAGCACTGGCCGAGTTCGGGCCCGAGGGGACGGACGCGGAGCCTCGCCGGGCCGGGCGCGGCGAGCATCCCGCGCGCCTCCGCGATCAATTCCCATTCCAGCGCGCCGCCGCCGATCGTGCCGAGGAAGCCGCCGTCCGGCCGCACGATCATGCGCGCGCCCGCCTCGCGCGGCGTCGAGCCCTCGGCCGCGACCACGGTCACGAGCGCCGCCGAGGGGGCGGCGTCGAGCACCGCGAGAAGGCGCGACCAGAGGGGGTTCATGGAATGAACTTCAGGTTCCGATTCAGAATCCGACGCCGCCCGTAAGCTCCTCGACGGCCTTGAGGATCGCCTCGGGCGTCGCGGGCGCATCGAGCGGCACGACCTTGCCGGGGGCGAGCGAATGCAGCGCGTCCGCAATGGCGCAGAACACCGAATTCGCCAGCATCACCGGAGGTTCGCCCACGGCCTTCGACCCGTAGATCGTCTCCTCGCGGTTCGGCGCGCGATACAGCGAGACGCGAAGATCGGCGGGCACGTCGGACGCCACGGGGATCTTGTAGGTGGAGGGCGCGTGGGTGCGCAGCCGTCCTTCGGCGTCGTGGACCAGCTCCTCCGTGGTCAGCCAGCCGAGGCCCTGCACGAAGCCGCCTTCGATCTGCCCGACGTCGATCGCCGGGTTCAGCGAGGCGCCGACGTCGTGGAGGATGTCGACGCGATCGAGCCGCATCTCGCCCGTCATCGTATCGACCGTGACTTCCGAACAGGCCGCGCCGTAGGCGAAGTAATAGAACGGCCGTCCGCGGCCTTCCGCCCGGTTCCACGACACTTTCGGCGTCTTGTAATGCCCGGCCTCGGAGAGCGACACGCGGGCGAGATGGCTCTTCTTCGCCAATTCGCCGAAGCTCATGCTGCGATCGCCGGCATGGACCCGATCCTCGCGGAACTCGATCATCTCGGGCTCGACGCCCCATTCCTCGGCCGCCTGCAGCGCCATGCGCCGCTTGATCGCGCCGGCGGCGATGCGTGCCGCCATGCCGTTGAGATCGGAGCCCGCCGACGCCGCGGTCGGCGCGGTGTTGGGAACTTTGCCCGTGGTCGTCGCCGTGATGCGGACGCGGTCGAGCCCCACGCCGAATTCCTCCGCGACGACCTGCGCGACCTTCTGGAAGAGGCCCTGCCCCATCTCGGTGCCG
>CAYNUN010000157.1:0-5406 GCA_964400345.1 uncultured Methylobacteriaceae bacterium | reverse complement strand
CTTACGTGTCGAGCGGTCCGATGCGTGGCCCGGCGCCCGCGTTTCGGCTAGACACGACGGCGGAATCGAGAAAATGCGGACCCGCTCGAAAAGGGCGGCGCCCAAGATGCATGTGTGGCCATTGCGTTCAGAACCCATGCTCGAGATCGGCATCGTCGGCGGCGGTCCCGGCGGTCTCATGGCCGCTTGGCATCTCAAGAAGAAGATGGCGGGTCTCGATGCCCGCGTGACGGTGCTGGAAGCCTCCGACCGGCTCGGCGGCAAGATCCGGACGGAGCGCTTCGACACGGCTCCCGCGGTCTATGAGGCGGGCGTCGCGGAGATCTACGACTATTCCCGCAACGGACCCGATCCCCTGAAGGATCTGATCACCGGCGTCTGCGGTCTTTCGATCACGCCGATGGACGGGGAGGCCGTCGCGATGGACGGCGTGTTCCTCGATAAGCTCGCCGACATCCGCGCGCGCTACGGCGCGACGACGGCGCAGGCGGTCGAGGATTTCCGTGGGCTCTGCGCGACGATGATGTCGCGGCACGCTTATTATGAAGGGGCGGGGAAGGACGACAACAACCATCCCTGGGCCGCGATGTCGGCGCGGCGGCTGCTCGACGACATGATCAAGGACGACAAGGCGCGCGAACTGGTGCGCGTCATGGCGCGCAGCGACATCGCGACCGAGAACCATCTCACCAACGGTCTGAACGCCCTCAAGAACTACCTGATGGACGTCGACGGCTACATCGATCTCTATTCGATCGACGGCGGCATCGAACGCTTCATCGACAAGCTCGCGACGCTGCATGACGCCGAGGTCATGCTGGGCCGGCGGGTCGAGCGCATCGAACGGACCGAAGACGGCGGCTACAGGCTCGATCTGCGCGCGGGCGGCGTGCGCGAGACGCGACGCTTCGATCTCGTGCTGGTCTGCCTGCCGCACAACTGGCTGCAGACGGTGCAGTGGGGCGGCCGCGGCCTCGCGACGGCGATGGCCGACCATATCGCCCATTTCGACCGGCCCGCGCATTACCTGCGCATCGCGGCACTGTTCGAGACGCCGTTCTGGCGCGACCGGGTGACGGGCGCGTGGTTTATGTCCGAAGCTTTCGGGGGATGCTGCGTCTATGACGAAGGAGCGCGGCACGATACGGCGGGCAAAGGGGTTCTGAACTGGCTCGTGGCGGGCTCCGACGTGCTCGCCTGGGCCAATCTCTCCGACGACGAACTGATCGAACAGGCGATCGCGACCCTGCCCGACGACGTGAAGGACGCCGCCCGCGCGCAATTGCTCGAAACGCGCATCCATCGCCATCTGTCGTCGGTCAACGGTCTGCCGGGCGGCATGCCGGTGCGCGACCCGAAGACCAACCACATCCCCGAGCCGGCGGAGCATCCGGGGCTGTTCGTCGTCGGCGACTATCTGTTCGACTCGACGCTGAACGGCCTGCTCGACTCGGCCGATCTCGCGACGGATCTCGCGGTCTCGCATATCGTGAAGCTGCGCTACGAGACGGGCGCGGCGCATGTGGCGGCCCGCCTCCGGCAGAACGTCGCGGCACTTCCCGCACCGTCATGGAAGATCGACCGGGCCTATTTCGAGAATTATCGCGGGCTCGGCCCTTATGCGCAGGCCTGGCGTGCATTCGCCGACCCCGACCATCTCGCCGACTGCTTCCGGACCGCCTTCGGCGTCGGGCCCGGCGGCAAGGTTCTGGTGGCGGGATCGGCGAGCGGGCAGCTCGTGGGCGCGCTGCGGGATCTCGGCTATGACGCGCGCGGCATCGAGAACAACGCCTTCATCCATGCGCGGACGCCCGCCGAACTCGCGCCCTTCAACGTCTACGGCTCCGTCCTCGATCTCCCCTTCGAGGACGAAAGCTTCGACGTGGTCTATGAGACCTGTCTCTGCCACGTCTCGGAAAAGCGCATCGCTTGGGCGACGGACGAACTCCGCCGGGTCTGCCGATCGGGCGTGATGTTCGGCTCGGTCACGAGCGATCTGACGGCGGCGGTGCTCGACGGGCACGACCTGCTGCGCGGGGTGAAGCGGCTCGCCACCTGGTGGGAATGGTCCGAAGATTTCTTCAACGCGGATTTCGAACTCGCCGTGCAGGACGTCCCGACGCTCCAAGCCCTGTGGGAGCGGACGATCGCGGCGGGGCGCGGCCCCGGCCGCTGGTATGACGAGCCCGACGCGCTGCGTTACTGTTTCTTCCGCAAGATCCCCGACGAGGCCCTCGCCACGCCGATCACGGCGCTTGCCGGGGAATGAGGCGCAAGCGGCATGGCGGCGGACGACGACGACAAGAAGGCCGCCGACGCCGTGCAGGCTGCGGCCGAGGCGCCGCCCGACCGCGGGCCGTCGGCGCCCGACCTCGCGGCCTCCGCGGCCCCGAGGACCGCCGAGCGGGGACGGCGCACGGACGACGACGAGGACGATGACGACGAGGAGGAGGACGAGGACGAGGACCTCCCGACCGTCTTCAATGCGGGCGAGGCCGTCGGCGCCTTCGCGACCGTCCTGCGTTTCGTGAAGCCGCATCTCGCTGCGCATAAGGTCGGCCTGTCGCTGGTCGGACTGGGGCTGCTCGTCGAGACGGCGTTCAACGTGCTGATGCCGTTGAGCCTCAAATATTTCATCGACGAAGTCGTCGACGGCGGCGACGAGGGTTCGCTGACGGGCGTTCTGGTCGTGTTGGGGATCGCGGGTCTCGTCGCTTCGATCACGGCCGTCTGGTACGAACGCAAGGACGCAGAGGTGACGGCCGCGGTAATGGCCGACATCCGGCGCATGATGTTCCGCCGGGTGCAGGGGCTGAGGGCGGCCTATTTCTCGCGGACGCGTTCGGGAGAGATCGTCTCGCGTTTTTCGGGCGATCTGGCGGCGGTCGAGACGAGCGTGGTGCATGCCGCCAATTGGGCGGTTCTGCCGTTCCTGGAGCTCGTGACGGGCATCGTGCTGCTGTTCTTCCTGTCGTGGCAGCTGGCGCTCGTCGCGCTGCTGATCTTCCCGATCGCGCTGATCGGGCCGAAGCTGATCGCGCCGAAGGCGATCGAGGCCACCTATCAGTTGAAGCGCGCGCAGGCGGGCGCGCTCGGCACCGTGAACGAACAGATCGCGGCGCAGTCGGTCGTGAAGGCCTTCGGACTACAGAGGATCACGCGGCGGTGGTTCGTCCGCCGCAATGAAGCGGTACGGATCGCGCAGACGCGGGCGACCTTTCTCACCACGATGGTCGAGCGCTCGGTGACGATCGCGGTGCTGCTCCTGCATCTCGTCGTGTTCGGCATCGGCGCGTGGCTGACCTATCACGGTCATATCTCGCTCGGCGCCTTCGTGACCTTCGAGGGCGTGTTCTGGGAGATCAGCTACAACATCGCGCATCTGATGCAGTTCGTGCCGGTGACGCTGCATGCCGCGGGCTCGGTGAAGCATATCGAGGAGGTTCTCGCCCAGCCCGCGGAGTCCGCCGGGAGAGAGAGCGATGCGGCGCTGCCGCGCCTCGCCTCCGCCGTCGCCTTCGAGAATGTGGTCTTCGCCTATGACGATGAGGACGACCCGGCGTTGCGCGGGCTCGATCTGCGCATCGAAGCGGGGCGATCGGTGGCGATCGTCGGGCCGAGCGGGGCGGGCAAGAGCACCGTGGTGAACCTTCTCCTGAGGCTGCACGAGCCTTCGAGCGGGCGCATCACCATCGACGGGGTCGACGTGGCGAAGGCCCGTCTCGCCTCGCTGCGGGAGCAGACGGCGGTGGTGTTCCAGGACAGCATCCTGTTCGGAACGACCATCCGCGAAAACATCCGGCTCGGCCGGCCCGAAGCGGGAGACGCCGAGGTCGAGGCGTCGGCCAAGGCCGCGGAGATGCATCGCTTCATCACGCGCCTGCCGCAGGGCTACGACACGATGATGGGCGAGCGAGGCGCGAATCTCTCGGGCGGGCAGCGGCAGAGAATCGCCCTCGCGCGGGCGGTCCTCCGCAATCCCGCGATTCTGCTGCTCGACGAGGCGACGTCCGCGCTCGACCAGACCACGGAGGCGGCGGTTCTGCGGACGCTGCGCCGGATCGGACGCGGCCGCACGACGATCTTCGTCACGCATCGGCTGACGACGGTGACGGATTTCGACGAGATTCTCGTCATGCGCGACGGACGGGTGGTCCAGCGCGGCACGCATGACGAATTGGTCGCGAAAAAGGGCCTTTATCGGAGCCTCTGGCAGGATCAGGATCGCTCTTCCGCCCGAAACCCTTGATGCGCTTGGCTTCAGGGGTTGACGGGGTCCGACTCTACCGATATGACCGCCGCACTCCCGGCAGACTGTCGGCTCTGCATTGTTCCTTCCGCCTCTCGGGTGGGGAACCTCAAGGCCGAGACGCTGCCGCAATCACCGACTGAGAAGTCGTCCGATTGATCTCATGATCGCGGTTCGCCGTGGTCCTCTGAGTCCGTACGCGCCGAGGGCATTCAGCCCAAGGCGCGGCTTCGTTTTGCGCGAAACCGCAGGACGTCGATCGAAATTCATCGTGCGGCGCATGAAGCGTCGCATCAGATCCTGGGACTGGAACGAGCGAACGATGCCGACCATCAGCCAGTTGATCCGCAATGCGCGGAGCCCCCAGAAGGCCCGGAACAAGGTTCCGGCTCTCGAGGCCTGCCCGCAGAAGCGTGGCGTCTGCACCCGCGTCTATACGACGACCCCGAAGAAGCCGAACTCGGCGCTCCGCAAGGTTGCGAAGGTGCGCCTGACGAACGGCTTCGAGGTGATCGGCTACATTCCCGGTGAAGGCCACAACCTTCAGGAACATTCGGTGGTCGCGATCCGCGGCGGCCGCGTGAAGGACCTTCCGGGCGTCCGCTACCACATCATCCGCGGCGTCCTCGATACGCAGGGCGTCAAGAACCGCAAGCAGCGCCGTTCGAAGTACGGCGCGAAGCGGCCGAAGTAAGAGACGGAGCCCAGAACCATGTCCCGTCGTCATAGTGCAGAGAAGCGCGAGATCATTCCGGACGCCAAGTTCGGCGACCTCGTCGTGACCAAGTTCATGAACTCCGTCATGCGTGACGGAAAGAAGTCCGCCGCCGAAGCGATCGTCTACGGCGCCTTCGAGATCATCGAAGGCAAGCTGAAGTCCGACCCGCTCGCGGTGTTCAAGCAGGCGCTCGAGAACGTCGCTCCGGCGATCGAAGTGCGCTCCCGCCGCGTCGGCGGCGCGACCTACCAGGTCCCGGTGGAAGTCCGCATGGAGCGCCGTCAGGCGCTGGCGATCCGCTGGCTCATCCAGGCGGCGCGCTCCCGCAACGACAAGACGATGATCGATCGTCTGTCGGCGGAACTGATCGACGCCTCCAACAACCGCGGCAATGCCGTGAAGAAGCGCGAAGACACGCACCGCATGGCGGAAGCGAACC
>CAYNUN010000156.1:0-5411 GCA_964400345.1 uncultured Methylobacteriaceae bacterium | reverse complement strand
CGCACCTTCAACGCCGCCAATTATTGGGTCGACGTCGTCCTCGACCGCACGCCCGCCGCGAACGTCGCGCTGTCGCTGTTCCCCGACACCGTCGTTCCCGCCGTCGTCACCGTCAACGACGCCGCGCAGGTCGAACTCGGTACGCGCTTCCGCAGCTCCGCCGACGGCGTCGTCACCGGCATCCGCTTCTACAAGGGCCCGCAGAACACGGGCGCCCATACCGGCAGCCTCTGGACGACCGCAGGGCAGCGCCTCGCCACCGTCTCCTTCACCGGCGAGACGGCGTCGGGCTGGCAGACCGCGCTCTTCTCCCAACCCGTCCCCATCGCCGCGGGCGTCACCTATGTCGCCTCCTATCACACGCAGGGCTTCTATTCGGTCACCGTCGAAGGCTTCCGGAACGGATACGTCAACGGCCCGCTGAGCGTCGGATCCGAGACCTCCGGCCTCGGCAACGGCGTCTACGCCTACGGCCCGAGCGCCTTCCCGACCGCGACCTATCGGAACTCGAACTATTTCGTCGACGTGGTCTTCGTCCAAGGCGCGACCGCCCCCGACAAGCCGCCCGTGCCGCTCGACGACAACGGCTTCACCGTCGCCGCGGGCGCGACGCTCGTCATCGCCGCGAGCACGCTGCTCGCCAACGATATCGACCCCGAAGGCCGGCCCCTCACGATCGCATCGGTCGGCGGCGCGACGAACGGCACGGTCGCGCTCTCCTCCGACAGGACGACCGTCACCTTCACCCCGGCCGCGGGCTATACCGGCCCCGCTTCCTTCACCTATGCCGCGAGCGACGGCCGGTCGTCGGCGAACGCCACCGTCGCCGTGCTCGTCGGGGAATCCGCCACGGCCTGGTCGCTCTTCTCGGGCCTCACGCCCGCAAGCTTCGTCAATGACGGCACGCCGCTCAATCTCGGCACGCGCTTCACCGTCTCCGCCGACGGCTCGATCGCCGCCCTGAAGTTCTACAAGTCGCCGCAGGAGACGGGCGCGCATCTCGGTCGGCTCTGGACCGCCTCGGGCACGCTCCTCGCCTCGGTCTCCTTCACCAACGAGACCGCGAGCGGCTGGCAGACCGCGGAACTGGCGACCCCCGTCGCCGTCGCGGCCGGGCAGAGCTACATCGTCTCTCATTCCTCGAACGGGGCCTATGCCGTCACCTCCCGCGGCCTCGCGACGACCATCACCTCCGGCCCGCTCTCCGCTCCGGCGAGCGGCCCCGCGGGCGGCAACGGCGTCTACGCCTACGGCGCGGCGGGCCTTTTCCCGACCGGAACCTTCAACGCCACCAATTATTTCGCCGACGTCGTCTATTTCCGCTCCACGGCGGGCGTGAACCGCGCGCCCGTCGCGGTGAACGATGCGGGCTTCACCACCGTCCGCGACACGCCGATCGTCATCGATATCGGCGCGATCCTCGCCAACGACACCGACGCGGACGGCGACCGTCTGACCGTCACCTCCGTCTCCGCCCCGGTCAACGGCCTCGCCGCGATCGACGTGCAGACGGGCCGCATCACCTTCGCGCCGACGAGCGGCTTCACGGGCAATGCGGGCTTCACCTACACGATCTCGGACGGCGCCGGGAACGCGGCCTCGGCGCAGGTCGCGCTCACCGTCACCGCCCCCGCCGCGGGAACGGGCCTCTTCGCGGCGACCGACGCCCCGTCGATCCTCACCGTCAACGATCCGAACCCCGTCGAACTCGGCGTGAAGTTCACCACCGCCACCGCGGGCGAGGTCACGGGCATCCGCTTCTACAAGGGCCCGAACAATATCGGCACGCATCAGGCCCATCTCTGGACCTCGACCGGGACGCTCCTCGCCTCCGCGACCTTCGCGAACGAGACGGCCTCGGGCTGGCAGACCGTGTCGCTCGCCCGTCCCGTCAGCCTCACGGCGGGCCAAACCTATGTCGCCTCCTATCACACGGCCGGCTTCTACTCGATCACGCCCGACTATTTCGCGACCGCGAGGACGTCGGGTCCGCTCACCGCTCCCGCATCCGACGCGTCGGGCGGGAACGGCGTCTACGCCTACGGGGCTTCGGGCAGCTTCCCGACCTCGACCTTCAACCGCAGCAATTACTGGGTCGACGTGGTCTTCAGCGGACAGCTGGCGGCCTGATCGGCCCATCGGAGGGGAACATCGTGGATCATGAAATCTTCGCCGACGCGGTCGGCGAGATCACCGTCGGCGGTTCGATCGTCCGGATCGATTTCGTCAGCCTTTCGGCGACGGAGAAGGACGCCTCGGGCCTGCCGAAGCCCGTCGTCAGGCAGCGCGTGATCATGCCGCTCGACGGCTTCGCCAACGCGACCGATCTCATGCTCAAGGCCCTTCAGGGCCTCGAGGAGGCGGGCGCGATCCGCCGCACCGCCTCGCCCGCGTCGACGACGGCTCCCGCTGATCCGCTGCGCCCCAACCGGTCTCCCAATTTCAGTTGAGCGCCCGTTTCCGCCGGAGTTCCTCATGACGTCGCATGCCGATACCGCGCTGGTCTGCCTGTCTCGGGCGGCGCGGCGACATGGGGTCGATCTCGATGCCGATCGGCTGGCTCACGCCTATGCGGTCGGGCGAGAGGCCGTCGACGCCGAGGCCGTCGTCCGCATGGCGACCGAAGCGGGCCTCACGGCGCGCGCCTTGCGGCTCGGTTACGACGAGCTGACCCGTCTGGGCGAGGCCTATCCCGCGCTCGCCCGCCTCGCCAACGGCAATTGGGTGGTGATCGACGCGCTCGCGCCGGACGATCGCCTCGTCGTGACCGATCCTCTGGCCGAACGCGGCGAGCCCATGACGCTCGGCCGCGCGGAACTCGAAAAGGTCTGGCACGGCGATGCCGTGCTGCTCGCCCGCGCCGCCGCGGCCGCCCCGCCCGAAAAGCCCTTCGGCATCTCCTGGTTCTTCCCGGAGATCGTCCGGCAGAGGAAGCTCTTCGGCGAGGTGGCGCTCGCCGCGCTCTTCCTCTTCGCCCTCGGCCTCGCGACCCCGATCTTCTTCCAGCTCGTCATCGACAAGGTGCTCGTCCATGAGAGCTACACGACGCTGACCGTGCTCGCGATCGGCGTGGGGGCGGCGCTCGTCTTCGAGGCGGCGTTCAATTTCCTGCGCCGTTATCTCCTGCTCTTCGCCACCAACCGCATCGACGTCCGGACGGCGAAGAAGACCTTTTCCCATCTTCTCGATCTTCCGGTCGGCGTCTTCGAGAAAACCTCCGCCGGCGTGCTCGTGAAGCACATGCAGCAGGCCGGGCGCATCCGCGAATTCCTCACGGGCCGGCTCTTCCTCACGGGGCTGGATCTCGTCTCGCTGCTCGTCTTCCTGCCGGTGCTCGTCCTCTACAGCCCGCGCCTGACGCTGGTGGTGCTCGGCTTCGCCGGCGTGATCGCCCTCGTGGTCGGCGTGCTCGTCGGCCCGTTCCGGCGGCGTCTTCTCGATCTCTACGCCGTGGAGGCCGAACGTCAGGCCATGCTCGTCGAAACCGTCCACGGCATGCGCACCGTCAAGGCGCTCGCCATGGAGCCGCCGCGCCGCCGCGCCTGGGAGGATCTCTCCGCCCAGGCCGCCGATCTCCGCTTCCGCGTCGAAAAGCTCTCCACCATCGCCCAATCGCTCACGGGCTTTCTGGAAAAGGCCATGGTGGTCGGCATCGTCGGCCTCGGCGCCATGGACGTCTTCAGCGGCGCGATGACGGTCGGCGCGCTCGTCGCCTTCAACATGCTCGCCGGCCGGGTCACCGGCCCGCTGATGCAGCTCGTCACCATGGTGCACGAATATCAGGAGGTCGCGCTCTCCGTCCGCATGCTCGGCGAGATCATGAACCGCAAGCCCGAGCGCCCCGCCGACGCCCGCGGCCTCCGCCCCGCCATCAAGGGCGAGATCGACATCGAGGACGTCACCTTCCGCTATGCCGACGATCTCGCGCCCGCGCTCGACGGCGTGTCGCTCAAGATCCCCGCGGGCGCGGTGGTCGGCATCGTCGGGCAGAGCGGATCGGGCAAGACGACGCTGACCCGCCTGCTCCAAGGCCTTTATCCCGTGGGCCGGGGCACGATCCGCATCGACGGCCACGATCTGCGCGAGATCGATCTTCCCCATCTGCGGCGCAATGTCGGCGTGGTGCTGCAGGAGAGTTTCCTGTTCCGCGGCACGGTCCGCGACAACATCGCCTGCGTCCGGCCCGACGCCTCCATCGAGGAGATCGCGCTCGCCGCGCGCCGCGCCGGGGCGGAGGAGTTCATCGCCCGTCTGCCGCGCGGCTTCGACACGGCGATCGAGGAGAACGGCGACAATCTCTCCGGCGGCCAGCGCCAGCGTCTTTCGATCGCCCGCGCGCTGCTGCTCGACCCCCGCATCCTCATTCTCGACGAGGCGACCAGCGCGCTCGATCCGCACAGCGAAGCGGTGGTCCGGCAGAATCTCGAGCGGATCGCCGAGGGGCGGACGGTGCTGATCGTCTCGCACCGGCTCGCCACGCTCGTCGACGCCGACGCCATCATCGTCTTCGACCGCGGCCGCGCGGTGGAGGCCGGGCGTCACGAGGATCTGCTCTCCCGCTCCACCGTCTACCGCCATCTGTGGAACCGGCAGACGCGGCATGTCGCCTGATCCGTGCGCAACCCGGGAGTTCCGATGACGCTCCGCACCACCAAGCGCCCCGAACCGCAGCGGCGCGACGGACCCCGCGCCGAAGCCGCGGCGGAGTTCCAGTCCGCCGCCTCCGTCATCGAGGGCCGCGCACCGCCGCCCGCGGCGGGGGCGGTGCTCTGGCTGGCGGCGGGCGTCCTCGCTTCGGCCGTGGTCTGGGCGGCCGTGTCCAAGGTGGACGAGATCGCGGTCGCGCCGGGCAAGCTCGTCACCACAAGGCCCAATCTCGTCGTCCAGCCGCTCGAACGCGCCGTCATCCGCGGCATCCATGTCGCGCTGGGCGATACGGTGAAGGCGGGGCAGGCGCTGATCACGCTCGACACCACCTTCTCCGACGCCGACGTCGAACAGCTGCGCGCCAAGCTCGCCCATTTCGATGCGCTGCTCGCCCGCCTCGAAGCGGAGACCTCCGAGGGCGACATGGTCGTCCCGGCCGACGCCGGCGGCGAGATGCGCCTGCAGCGCCGCCTCTTCGACCAGCGCCGCGCCGCCTTCGACGCGCAGCTCGTCAATTTCGACCGGCAAATCTCCCGCGCCGAAGCCGGCATCGCCGCAAGCCGCGACGAGGAGGACGTCAATCGCCGGAGGCTCTCGACCCTGACGGAGATCGAGGACATGCGGACCATGCTCGTCGACCGGCAGAGCGGTTCGCGCCTCAATCTCCTGCAGTCCCGCGATCTCCGGCTCGATATCGAGGCCGCCATCGTCCGCGCTCAGGGCGCGCGCACCGAGATGCAGCACGGTCTCGAAAAGGCGCGGGC
>CAYNUN010000155.1:0-5446 GCA_964400345.1 uncultured Methylobacteriaceae bacterium | reverse complement strand
TCGCTCGGCTACGGCAACGAGGAGCTCGTCGAAGCCGCGCGCGAGCAGATGATGAAGCTGCCCTTCACCCACATGTTCGGCGGCAAGAGCCATGATCCGGGCATCGAACTCGCCGAAAAACTCAAGGAGATGGCGCCCATGCCCGTCTCCAAGGTCTTTTTCGGCGCCTCCGGGTCCGACGCCAACGACACCCAGATGAAGCTCGTCTGGTACTACAACAACGCGATCGGCCGGCCCGAGAAGAAGAAGATCATCGCCCGGCTCAAGGGCTATCACGGCGTCACCGTGGCCACGGCCTCGCTCACCGGCCTGCCCAACAACCACATCGATTTCGATCTGCCGATCAAGAACGTCCTGCACACCTCCTGCCCGCATCACTACCGCTTCGGGAAGGACGGGGAGACCGAGGAGGAGTTCGCGACCCGCTGCGCCGAAGAGCTCGAGGAGCTCATCCTGCGCGAGGGGCCCGAAACCGTCGCCGCCTTCATCGCCGAACCCGTCTCCGGCGCGGGCGGCGTCATCGTTCCGCCCGCGACCTATTACGCGAAGATCCAGGCGGTCCTCGCGAAATACGACGTGCTCTTCATCGCCGACGAGGTCATCTGCGGCTTCGGCCGCCTCGGCACCATGTTCGGCTCGGAAGCCATGGGCATGACGCCCGACACGATGTCGCTCGCCAAGGCCATCACCTCCGCCTATTTCCCGCTCTCGGCCGTGCTCGTCCCCGGCAAGATCTACGAGGCCATGCTCGACGAGAGCCGCAAGATCGGCACCTTCGGCCACGGCTTCACCTATTCCGGCCACCCGGTCGGCGCGGCCGTGGCGATGAAGACGCTCGAAATCTACGAGCGCGACGACATTCTCGGCCGCATCAACCGGCTGATCCCGCTCTTCTGGAAACGTCTCGACGCGCTGCGCGACCGCCCGCTCGTCGGCGAGGTCCGCGGCAAGGGGCTCGTCGCGGGCATCGAGCTCGTCGAGGACAAGGCGACGAAGCGCGCCTTCGACGGCAAGCGCGGCATCGGCGCCAAGGCCGTGGCCCATGCCCAGCAGGAGGGCCTCATCGTCCGCAATCTCGGCGACACGATCGCCGTCTGCCCGCCCTTCGTCATCACCGAGGCCGAGATCGACGAACTCTTCGACAAGCTGGAAAGGGCCCTCACCCGGCTCGCGGCCGAGATCCGGGCCGCCTGACGTCGTCCCGCCGCGCTCCGCCGTTCATCCGCCGTTAAGCGAGGCGGTGGTTTCCTTTATGTCGCAGGGCGATGCGGCGCTTCGCCACCACATCGCCACGAAGTCTCCGCGAGCGCGCCGCACGGGCGCGGGAGCATGGCGACATCGAAGCTCACGAAAGGGACAGGACATCATGGCTACCGCTCAGCCCCGCGCACGGACGGATCGGACGTCGCAAGGGCGACCGGACGACATGCAACGCCGCTTCGGCGCGATCGGCATCCCCGCCGTCGCCGCGGCCGTGGAAATGATGAAGCGTCGCGCGCCGCGCGGCGAAATGCGCCGCGAGCCCCCGCCGATCCTGCGCGATCGCGACTGAGGGGAGACGCGATGCTCGATCGGCGCGGATCGCCGTCCCCGCTCGCTCTCGGGCATCGAACGGATCTCGGGACCACCGAAACCCTGAAGCTGCCGCGCGGGCGTCTGAACGTGCGGCGCTATGCCCCCCGTCCCGCCTCATGGCCGGACGGGCTGCGCCTGCGGATCGTCCTCATCACCGACATTCACGCCGGCGTTCCGCTGATGTCGCTCGAGCGCATCGCGGAGATCGTCGACGCCGCGCGCGCGCTCGCGCCCGATCTCGTCCTGCTCGGCGGCGACTATGTCAGTTCGCTGAAGCTCCCCTTCCGCCTCTTCCATGCGGAGGAATGGGCCGCCGTTCTCGGGCGGCTGTCCGCCCCTCTGGGCGTCCGGGCCGTGCTCGGCAATCACGACCACAAGCAGCGCCCCGGCCCCGGCCGCCCGCCCGACGACGGGCGGAGCGTCCGCGCGGCCCTCCATGCCGTCGGCATCCCCGTGATGGCGAACGACGTCGTCAAGCTGGAGACCGGGCGCGGCGCGTTCAACCTCGTCGGGCTGGCCTCGCAGCGGGCGCGCAAGGCCGCCCGCCGCTGGGTCGGGGACGACGATCTGCCCGGCGCGCTCTCCCGGCTCGACGACGCGCCCGCGATCCTGCTCGCGCACGAGCCCGACATCTTCCCCGCGGTCCCCCGCCGCGTCGCGCTCACGCTCGCGGGGCACACGCATGGCGGTCAGGTCCGCCTCTTCGATCGCGCCCATGTGGTGCCGTCGCGCTACGGCGAGCGTTATGCATGGGGTCACGTCGTCGAGGACGAGCGGCATCTCGTGGTGTCGGGCGGCGTCGGCGTCTCGGGCTGGCCCATCCGTTTCGGCATTCTGCCGGAGATCGTCGTCGTGGATCTCGGCCTCGCCCCCGGGGCTTGATCCCGCGCAAGGCGCGCCTCCGCCGTCCGGGCGATGGACCGACTCGGGCATCCGCCCGATACTGAGGCCGCAATCGCGGGAACACGCGACGCGTTCCGGGAGGCCCTCCGTTGAGCAGCACGCTGATCGTCTCACATCCGTGCTTCGTGAACCATCTGACGCCCCCCGGTCACCCGGAACGGCCCGACCGCATCCGCGTCGTCGATCGAATCCTCGAACATGAGCGCTTCGCCCCGCTCGCGCGCGAACTCGCGCCCGAGGTCGCGATGGAGGACGTGCTGCGCGTCCATCCCGAGGACTATGTCCGCGCTCTGGAGGAGGTCGCGCCGACCGACGGCATGGTCCGGCTCGACGCGGACACGACCATGTCGGCCGGCACCTGGGAGGCCGTGCTGCGCGGCGCGGGCGCCGCGACGCTCGCGGTCGACGAGGTCATGACGGGCAGGGCCCCCAACGCCTTCGTCGCCGCCCGCCCGCCCGGCCATCACGCCGAACGCGCGACCGCCATGGGCTTCTGCTTCTTCAACAACGCCGCCATCGCCGCCCGCCGCGCGCAGGCCGTGCACGGGGCCGAGCGCGTCGCCGTGGTCGATTGGGACGTGCATCACGGCAACGGCACGCAGGACGTCTTCTGGGCCGACAAGAGCGTCATGTATTGCTCGACGCATGAAATGCCGCTCTATCCCGGCACCGGCGCCGCGGACGAGCGCGGCGAGCACGACACGATCGTCAACGTGCCCCTGCATGCCGGCGACGGCGGCGCGGAATTCCGCGAGGCCTTCGAAGTGGCGGTGCTGCCGCGCCTCGCGGCCTTCCGCCCGGACCTCATCATCATTTCCGCGGGGTTCGACGCGCATCTGCGCGACCCCTTGGCCAATCTCAACCTCACCGAGGCGGATTTCGGCTGGGCGACCGCGCAGCTGATGGACCTCGCCGACAAATCCGCCGGCGGCCGCATCGTGTCGCTGCTGGAAGGCGGCTACGACCTCGAAGGTCTCTCCCGCTTCGTCGCCGCACACGTGATGGCGCTGATGCGGGGGGCGTGAGGCGGCACCGTCACCGCAAAAGGAGCCCTCATCCTGAGGAGCGGGCGAAGCCCGCGTCTCGAAGGACGAGGGCGGCGAAACGAGGCGCAGAAACGCGCCCGTCACCCCGCCCGCGCCACCACCCCGCCCATCATCGGCTCCGAAACTCCCGTCGTGCCGGGAAAGCTGAGCGGCAGCCCGCGCAGGGACCGCACCGCGAGATAGGCGAAGGCCTCGGCCTCCATCGCATCCGCCGACCAGCCGAGCGCATCGGCGGAAATGACCCGCGCACCGAGCCGTTCCTCCAGCATCCGCATCATCGTCGGATTGCGCGCGCCGCCTCCGCAGACGACCCAGACTTCGGGCCGCGCGGGCAGATGCGAAAGGAGCCGAGCGACCGAAGCCGCCGTGAACGCCGTCAGCGTCGCCGCGCCGTCCTCCGTCGTCAGTCCTTCCACCGCCGATCGATCGAACGCGTTGCGATCCAGAGACTTGGGCGGTTTTTCTTCGAAAAACGGATGAGCGAGCAAGCCGGCCAAGGCCCGCTCGTCGACCCTCCCGCGCGCCGCCGTCGCCCCGTCGCGGTCGACCGCCGTCCCTGTCCGCTCCAGCATGAAGTCGTCGATGAGCGCATTCCCCGGTCCCGTATCGCAGGCGATCGGGTCGGTTCCGGGCGAGACGATCGTCGCATTCCCCACGCCGCCGAGATTGAGCACCGCGACCGGGCCTTTCGGAAGGCGTCCCGCGCCGACCGCCGCTTCCACCAGCGCCCGATGATGGACGGGAACCAGCGGAGCCCCCTGCCCGCCCGCAGCGACGTCGGCGGCACGAAGATCGAAGACGACCGGCAGGCCGAGCCGCACGGCGAGCGCGTGGCCGTCGCCGATCTGCACCGTCAACCGCCGTTCAGGGCGATGCAGGACCGTCTGCCCGTGAAATCCGACCACCGCGATCCGCTCGCGCGCAATCCCGGTCGCGGCGAGAAACGCCTCGACGGCTTCCGCATGCGCCCGAGTGATCATCGCTTCCGCGTCGGCCAGCACGCCCGGCCTCGCGTCCCGGTCGGCAAGGGCCGCGGCGTCGACCAGCGCGCGGCGCAGCAGGCCCCGCTCCTCGTCCGTATAGGGACGGAACGCGGAAGCCCCGCGCAGCACCTGCGACCGGCCGTCCGTCTCGATCGCGGCGACGTCGACGCCGTCCATCGACGTGCCGGACATGAGGCCGATCGCGAGCACCGGCGCGGGGAACGAATCCGTGGTCATGCCGTCAAGGATACACGCCCCGCGCCGGAAGGTGATGCGGTCCGGCGGGGCGGCCTGCGCCGTTGCGCTTGCAGGGCTTTCCCCCTAAACCTCGCGCCCGCACACGAGGTTTCGCCATGTCCACGCCCTTCAAGCCGCAGTCCGATCTTCTCCGCGTCCTGATCGAGCGCGGCTATGTTCATCAGTGCTCGGATTTCGAAGGCTTGGACGCCAAGGCGAAGGCGGGCGAGGCGACGGCCTATATCGGCTTCGACGCCACCGCCGCCTCCCTCCATGTCGGCTCGCTCGTGCAGATCATGATGCTGCGCTGGATGCAGAAGACTGGCAACAAGCCGCTTCCGCTGATGGGCGGCGGGACGACCATGGTCGGCGATCCGTCCGGCCGCGACGAGTCCCGCAAAGTGCTGACCTTGGCCGACATCGAGAGCAACAAGGCGGGCATCAAATCCGTCTTCTCGAAATTCCTGACCTTCGGCGAGGGCCGTACCGACGCCTTCATGGTCGACAACGCCGAATGGCTGACGAAGCTGAACTACATCGAATTTCTGCGCGACGTGGGCCGCCACTTCTCCGTCAACCGCATGCTGTCGATGGATTCCGTGCGCATGCGCATCGAGCGCGAGCAGGAACTCTCCTTCCTCGAATTCAACTATATGTGCCTGCAGAGCTACGACTTCGTCGAACTGCACAAGCGCTACGGCG
>CAYNUN010000154.1:0-5485 GCA_964400345.1 uncultured Methylobacteriaceae bacterium | reverse complement strand
CGCGGATCTGGCCGTCGACCAGCATCGGGTTGATGAGCCGGCCGCAGTCATGCGCCACGACATAGCGCAGGATCTTCACCGCGCCCGTCTCGATGTCGACCTCGACTTCGCAGACGTTCGAGCCGTTGGCGAAGGTCAGTTCGCGCGCCTCGAAATAGGAGGTGGCGGAAAGACCCGGCTCGATCCCCTTCATCATCGGCGTGCCGAACAGGCCGTTGAGCTTCAGCGCGATCTCGCCGAGCCCGACCTTCCTGTCCGTGCCCGCGACCTTCACGAAGCCGTCTTCGAGCACCATGTCGGCTTCCGCCGCTTCGAGCAGCATCGCCCCGACCTTGATCGCCTTGCCGCGGACTTCGATCGCGGCCATGTGGACGGAGGAGCCGCCCACCACCGCGACGCGGCTCGCCACCGTGCCGATCCCGAGCGGGAAGGCCGCCGTATCGGCCGCCTCCACCGTCACGTCCTCGAGGCGGACGCCCAATTGATCCGCCGCGATCTGTGCGAAGACGGTCTTGTGGCCCTGGCCCTGCGCCGCCGCACCCGTCTGCAGATGCACCTTGCCGTCGGGCTGGATCTTGATCGTCGCGCCTTCGAAGGGCGCGAGGCCCGTGTCTTCCACATAGCTCGCGACGCCCATGCCGAGATAACGGCCCTGCGCCCGCGCCGCGGCCTGCCGGGCACGGAAATCGCGGCCGTATTTCTCGATCGCCATGTCGAGACAGCCCGCATAATCGCCGCTGTCATAGGCGACGGGCGAGCCGTCGCGGGCCTTCATGCCCGTGGTGTAGGGCATCTGCTCCTTCTTCACGAAGCTCCGACGACGGACCTCCGCGGGGTCCATGCCGAGCTTCGTCGCGACCAGATCGGCCAGCCGTTCGAGCAGGAAGCAGGTGTTCGGCCGCGCCGCGCCGCGCACCGGCGTGTTCGGGACCATGTTGGTGAAGATCGAATGCATGGTCACGTCCACGCATTCGAGCGCATAAGGGCCGGGGAACGAGGCCATGCCCGTCGCCGCCAGCACGATTCCGTAGGGGATATAGGCCCCGTTGTCGTGCAGGCACACGCCCTTCACGCCGAGCATCCGGCCGTTCTCGTCCGCCGCGACCTCGAGATCCCAGATCTGGTCGCGCTGCTGAGTCGTGGCGACGAAATGCTCGCGACGGTCCTCGATCCATTTCAGCGGCATGCCGAGATGCAGCGCGGCGAGCGCCACGGCATATTCCTCCGCATAGACGACGGCCTTCGGGCCGAAGCCGCCGCCCACGTCCGGGGCCGCGACGCGGATCGCGTTCTCCTCGAGGCCCATATATTCGGCGAGGTAGCGGCGCACCATGTAGGGCACCTGGGTGGAGCTCCACATCTCGAAACGGTCGCCCATCGGGTCGGGCCGCACCACCACGCCGCGGCATTCCATGGAATGGCAGCCGCCGCGGTGGATCTCGATCCGCTCCTTGAAGACGTGCGCCGCCTTGCCGAAGACGCCCGCGACGTCGCCGAAGCCGCCCTTGAGCGTGGCGATCAGATTGTCGGGCGAATCCTCATGCGCGAGCGGCGCGCCCGGATCCAGCGCATGGGCGAGGTCGACCGAGGCGGGCAGCGGATCGTAATCGACCATCACCATGGCCGCCGCATCCTCCGCGAGCGCGCGGCTGTCCGCGACCACGACGGCGACGGTGTCGCCGACCGCGTGCACGGAACGACGGGCGAGCGGATACTGCGTCTTCACCTGCTTGATGATCGGGGCCGGGACCGGGAGGATCATCGGCTTGTCGGCCTTCCCGCCGAGATCGTCCGCCGTGATGACCGCATGGACGCCCGGCATGGTCCGGGCGAATTCCGCATCGATTCCGTTGATGCGCGCATGGGCGTGCGGGCTCCGCACGAAGGCCACGTGCAGCATGCCCGGGATCGCGATGTCGTCGACATAGGAGCCGCGACCGGTGATCAGCTTGGGGTCTTCGAGCCGGCGGACCGAGGCTCCGAAATAACGCGCACCCATCTTACAATCCTCCCCGAGCGGCCTGACGCATGGTCGCGGCGGCGGACAGCGCCGCATCGACGATGGTTTCATATCCGGTGCAGCGGCAGATGTTCCCCGAGATCGCCTCGCGGATGCCCACCTCGTCGATCTCCGGATTTTCTTCGAGCACGGCGGCGAGGGTGGTGAGCATCCCCGGCGTGCAGAAGCCGCATTGCAGCCCGTGCTTCTCGTGGAAGGCTTCCTGGATCGGGTGCAGCGTGCCGTCGCGCTCCGCGAGCCCTTCGACCGTCCGGATGTTCAAACCGTCGGCCTGCACCGCCAGCATCAGGCAGGAGCGCGCGGGCACGCCGTCGATGATGATCGTGCAGGAGCCGCACACGCCGTGCTCGCAGGCGAGATGCGTGCCCGTCAGGCGCAGATCCTCGCGCAGGAAATCGCCCAGATGCTTGCGGACCGAGACGTCGCGCTCGACCGTCTTGCCGTTCACCACGAGGCGGATGCGCCTCGTCTCTTCGATCCCGTCCATCGGTCTCGTCCTCCCGCGGGCCCGCAGGCCCCGAATT
This sequence comes from uncultured Methylobacteriaceae bacterium, assembly GCA_964400345.1. Classification (GTDB taxonomy): domain Bacteria; phylum Pseudomonadota; class Alphaproteobacteria; order Rhizobiales; family Beijerinckiaceae; genus JAIXZO01. Next base: position 2,941 of record CAYNUN010000154.1, on the reverse strand, counting down.
TCTTTTTCTCTTGCCTCGCCGGCGGTCGGCTCCCTTCTCCCCTTGCGGGAGAAGAGCCCGCCCCGGACTTGATCCGGGGTGTCGCCGCAGGCGACGGATGAGAGGTCTTGCAAACTTCGAAGGGGCGCTTCGGTCTACCCCCGCGCCCGTTCCGCCGCCTTGGTCAGCGCGCGCTTGACGAGCGTGACGGCGAGACGGCGGCGATAATCGCCCGAAATCTGCGCGTCGCTCATGCAGTCGATCCCGCGCGCGACCTCAGCGGCGGCAGCCAGCGTCGCGGCGTCGGCGGTCTTGCCGACGAGCATCGCTTCCGCGTCCGAGAGCCGCACGGGCTTCACGTCGACGCCCGCGATCGAGATCGCCGCCCGCGTGACGATCCCCGCCGCGTCCGTCGCGAGCAGCGCGCCCGCGCAGACGATCGCATAATCGCCGTGGCGGCGCGCGAATTCCTCGAAGCCGTGGCCGTGCCGGCCGTCCCAAGTATGCAGAGTGACGGCGACGAGCGCCTCGTCGGGTTCGAGCGCGGGCGTCATATAACCCAGCACCCAATCATGGACCGAGACGTCGCGGTCCCCGCGGGGCCCCGCGACATGCAGCGTCGCATCGTAGAGCGCGGCCGTGCAGGGCTGTTCAGACGACGGGTCGAGATGGCAGAGACTGCCGCCGAAAGTGCCGCGGCTCCGCGTCTGCACATGACCGACCCAGTGGAGCGCTTCGGCGAGGATCGGCGCATGGGCCGCGACGAGCGGGTCGCGTTCCAGCGTCCGCTGGCGGGTCATAGCCCCGATGCGCAATCCGCCGTCGACGCGGGCGATCGTGTCGAGCCCCGCCACGCGGTTGATGTCGATGACGTGGTCCGGCATCGAATAGCGCATGTTGAGCATGGGCATCAGCGATTGCCCGCCCGCCAGGATCCGGACATTCTCGAGCGAGGCGAGCAGGCCCTTCAGCTCGTCCACCGAGCGCGGGTCGTGATAGGCGAAGGGAGGAGCCTTCATCGGGTCACTCTTTCGGTTCGTCCTTGCCGCCGCCGCGGCTGAATTTGGATTTGATCGCGCCGCCGAGCAGTTTCAAAGCGGAAAGATCGCGGTTCGGCGCAGCGCCTTCGGCGGCGTCACCTGAAATCTCGGCCCTGAGATTGGCCGCGAACTGATCGACGATCTGCGCGGCGATGTCCTTCACGAGGCCCGTCGCGCGGCCGTATTGCGCGACCGCTCCCACGAGCTGCACCTCCGTCGCGACGTCGACCCGCGTGCCGTCGCCGTCCGGGTTCAGCTTGAAGTCGGCGGTCGCCGAGGCGCTGCCGCGGCCCTTGCGGTCCATGCCCTTGGCGACGACGCGGGCGGAGCGGTTCGCCTCGTCGATGTCGGTGATCTTCGCCTCGCCCGCGAAGGTGAGCTGCACGGGCCCGACCTTGACGGTCGCCTCGCCCTTGTAGCGGCCCTCGCCGAGATCTTCCGTGAGCGACGCCCCCGGCACGCAGGGCGCGATCCGCGGCACGTCGAGCAGCAGCGGCCACGCGACGTCGGGGGGGACGGGAACGGTGAAGCTGACGTCGATCTTCATTCCGGCGCTCGCAGGAGGAAAGGTTTCAGGGGACGACGGGCGCCGCGGACAGGGCCTTCATCACGCGCTTCTCCGCGCGCTCGATATGCTTGGCGAGAAGTTTCCCCGCCGTGCGGCCGTCGCGGGCCTGGATCGCGTCGATGATCGCGCAATGTTCGGCCACGAGGGTGTCGTTGTTGTCGGTCGATGTGTCGCGCAGGCCCGTGATCACGAGGCGATCGAACTGGGCCGTCAGTTCCTTCGCCGCGTCGCGCATCCGCTTGTTCGGGCAAAGCCCGAGCAGAGTGAGGTGGAACTCGCGGTTGTAGGTGACGAATTCGCTCCAAGCCGAGCAGGACCGGAAGCGGTCGAGCGCGGCCAGCGCGGCGTCGGGCGCGTCCTCCGCCGCCAGCTCCGCGCAGACCGGTTCCAGCAGCGCGCGGAAGGCGAACAGTTCCGCCGCATCCGAGATCGATACGGGCGCGACCCGGTATCCCTTGCGCGGCTCGACGATTACGAGTCGTTCGGCGGCGAGGCGCGAGAGAGCGTCGCGGATCGGCGACTTGCTGACGCCGAAGCGCTCGGCTAGCGTACCTTCGAACAGCGCCGCTCCGGGCGGGCAGGCGCAACACAAGATCTCCCGCCGCAAGACGGCGTAGATCTCCTCTCTTCGCAGCGTATGCTCGACGGTGAGGGACACCAGAAATATCTCCTTCGGCAATCGTTACCGCTCGCGCGGTTCATGGGCAAGCACGAAAACGCTTGCCGCATATGCGTATGTGCCTGTGAAGACAGAGTGTTCGAGACGACGTGATGTCGCGGATTGACCCGATCTGCGCAAAGCAGATATTTTAATGCGAATGTCCGTGCGCCGCGCGGACGCGGAGAATCAGAGGGGGATTTCGAAATGCAGCGTGTTCTCAAATCCGGTGCGACCGTCACGGGCGTCCGGGAGGGACGGGGACCGGAATTGCTGGTCCTCCATTCGCTGCTGACGGATGCCGGCGCTTTCGACGCCGTGCTGCCCGAACTGGCGAAGGACTACACGGTCACCATCCTGAACCTGCCGGGTTTCCGCGGTTCGACGCCGATCGCCGCCTCGATGGACGCCTATGTGGACTGGATCGACGAAGCCGCGACCGCCTTCGGCATGACCTCGCCCGGCACGGTGCTCGGCAACGGTTTCGGCGGCACGCTCGCGGTGGCCTTCACGCTCGGCCGGCCCGAGCGCGTTACGCGCCTCGTCGTCTGCGACGCGGCGGCGGGCTTCCCCGAGCAGGGCAGGCAGGCCTTCCGCGTGATGCAGGAGAAGGTCGCGGCGGGCGGGCTCGGCTCGGTGGCCGAAATCGCCGCGAACCGCGTCTTCCACGCCGAATACATCGCCGCCAATCCGGGC
>CAYNUN010000153.1:0-5490 GCA_964400345.1 uncultured Methylobacteriaceae bacterium | reverse complement strand
GACACCCGCCTCAACGTGGCGGTCTCGCGCGTGGCGGAGAGCGGCCTGCCGCTCGTCTATCTCAATCAGGTCGGCGGGCAGGACGAACTCGTCTTCGACGGCGCGAGCTTCGTGCTGAACGGCGACGCGTCGCTCGCGGTGCAGATGCCCGCCTTCGTCGAGGACATCGTCCTCACGGAATGGACGCGCGACGGTCATTCCTGGCGGTGCCGCCCCGGCCCGAAGGCGCTTCTCGATGCCGGCGACGCCGGGGATTACGCGGCCTGCGTGACGGGCCTGCGCGACTATGTCGAGAAGAACCGCTTCCCCGGCGTGGTTCTCGGCCTGTCGGGCGGCGTCGACTCCGCGCTCTGCGCCGCGATGGCGGTCGACGCGCTCGGGCCCGACCGCGTCCACTGCATCATGCTGCCCTATCGCTACACGTCCAAGGCGAGCCTCGCCGATGCGGAGGCCTGCGCGAAGGCCTTGGGCGTGCGCTACGACGTGATCCCGATCGGCGACGCGGTCGAGGCCTTCGAGGGCACGCTTTCGGGCCTTTTCGCGGGCCGCGCGCCCGACATCACCGAGGAAAATCTCCAGAGCCGCACGCGCGGCACGATCCTGATGTCGGTGTCGAACAAATTCGGGCCGATGGTCGTCACGACGGGCAACAAGTCGGAGATGTCGGTCGGTTACGCCACGCTCTACGGCGACATGAACGGCGGCTTCAACCCGATCAAGGATCTCTACAAGATGGAGGTCTTCCGCCTCTGCGCATTGCGCAACCGGTGGAAGCCTGCGGGCGCGCTCGGTCCCGACGGGGAGGTGATCCCCGTCGACATCATCACCAAGCCGCCTTCGGCGGAACTGCGCGAGAACCAGACCGATCAGGACTCGCTGCCGCCCTACGACGTGCTGGACGCCGTGCTCGAACGCCTCGTCGAGCGCGAGATGCGCGTCTCCGAGATCGTCGCCGACGGTTACGAACTCGACGTCGTGAAGAAGGTCGAGCGGCTTCTCCATCTCGCGGAATACAAGCGTCGCCAGTCCGCTCCGGGCGTGAAGGTCACGCTGAGGAATTTCGGCCGCGACCGCCGCTACCCGATCGTCAACCGCTTCCGCGATCCCGGCACGCCGGCGCATCGTCCCGACGCCTCGCTCGTCGGCGCTTCGAGCCGCAGCTCCACCGAAGTCGTGGATTTCTGATGGGGTCCGTGGTCCGCTTCGCGCCGTCGCCGACGGGTCGGCTTCATATCGGCAACGCCCGGCCGGCGCTGCTCAACCGGCTCCACGCTCTGGCGACGGGCGGCCGCTTCATCCTGCGCTTCGACGACACCGACCGCGAGCGTTCGACCGAGGAATTCGCGCGCGGGATCGCCGTCGATCTCGAATGGCTCGGGATCCGGCCCGATCTCGTCGTCCGGCAGTCGGACCGTTTTCCGCTCTACGACGCCGCCGCGGACCGTCTGCGCGCCATGGGCCGGCTTTATCCCTGCTACGAGTCCGAAGACGATCTGGAGCGTCGCCGCAAGCGCCAGGCCGCCCGCGGCCTCCCGCCGATCTACGACCGCGCCGCCCTCAAGCTGACCGCGGAGGAGAAGGCGGGCTTCGAGGCGGAGGGACGCCGCCCGCATTGGCGCTTCCTGCTCGATCATCGGCGGGTGGAATGGACGGACCTCGTCCGCGGCCCGTCCCATATCGACTGCGCGTCCCTGTCCGATCCGGTGCTGATCCGCGCGGACGGAACCTATCTCTACACGCTCCCTTCGGTGGTGGACGACGTCGATCTCGGCGTCACCGACGTGATCCGCGGCGAGGACCACGTCACCAACACCGCCGTGCAGATCCAGCTCTTCGAGATCCTCGGATCGGGGACGGTGCCCCGCTTCGGACATCACAATCTGCTCACCACGGCGAGCGGGGAGGGGCTGTCGAAGCGGCTCGGTCATCTCTCGCTCGGAATGCTGCGGGAGGCCGGCTTCGAGCCGATGGCGGTCGCCTCGCTCGCGGTCCTCGTCGGCTCCTCCGAAGCGGTGCGCCCGGTGGCCTCGCTCGAGGAACTGGCCGCGATCGTGCGGCTCGACCATCTGTCCCGCGCCCCGGCGAAATTCGACGAGCACGAACTCGACGCGCTCAACGCCAAGCTCCTCCACGAGACGCCTTATGCCGCGGTCGCCGAACGGCTGACGGCCATGGGCGTCGAAGGGGGCGAGGCCTTCTGGCTCGCGGTGCGCGGCAATGTCGAGAAGCTGCCGCAGGCCGCCGAATGGTGGACGGTGACGACCGGCCCGGTCGAACCCGTGATCGAGGATGCCGCCTTCATCGCCAAGGCCGCGGCGCTGCTTCCGGCCGAGCCTTGGGACGAGACGGTCTGGACGCGGTGGACCGATGCCGTGAAGGCGGAGACGGGCGCGAAGGGCAGGGGCCTTTTCATGCCGCTGCGTCTCGCGCTCACGGGCCTCGCCCATGGCCCGGAATTGAAGGCCCTGCTGCCCCTGATCGGCCGTGCCCGGGCGGCGAAGCGCCTCGCGGGCGAGACCGCCTGATCAGCGGACGGGCTGCTGGGGTGCGCCGCCCGAGGAGGGCGTGATCACGCGGATCGACCGCGGCTTTCCGTCGGGCCCGATGCTTTCGACCGTCTGCCCCGTCGGGGCGACCGTGGATCCCGGAGCGCCCGGCAGGACCGTCGCTGCCTGCGCGCCGGGCGCGGCGGCGGCGGTGCGCGTCGCATTCTGCGGCGTCCGGGCCGGGGTCGGCGGGGTCGCCGTTTTCGGACGGGAGAGTTCGAGCGACTTCTGCTCCGTCACGATCGCGTCCGAACGGCCGTTCACCGCGAGGATCTTCTCGGCTTCGGCGAGCGCCTCCGTCCAACTCTGGCCCTGCTTGCGGCAGGAACAGGCGGCATCGACGCCCTTTCGATATTTGAACGCGTTGGGCAGCGTCGAATAGGGCTGCATGCCGTCGACCGACACCGCCGTGTCGAGATCCTGCCCCACGGGCTGGAGGAAGAGCGCCGTCTCCGCATTCGGGCAGGAGGCGCGGCAGAGATCGGCGTCCAAGCCGTAGCGGCTCGCATTCGCGTTGGAGCTGACGGGGAAGAAGAAGCCGTCGCATTTGCGCACGCAGATCGTGCGGTTGCCTGCGCCGAAATCCATCGAATCGAGCGGCGTGTCGGGCATCTCGCCGACGATCATCGGCCCTTGGCCGCCGCCGAACAGAAGGTCGAACAGGCCGCGCGGGCCGCCGCCGCCGCCGCCCGCAGTGCGGCAATTCGAGTCGATCGCCGCGATCAGCGCCGAGCGGCGGGTTTCGAGCGCACCCGTGGCCGAGCGGCCGGCTTCGGCCTCGAGGCCCGCCAGCGTCGATTCGAGCCGGTTGATCTGGCCTTCGAGCTGGCGGCATTGCGGCTCGCTCGGGCCGCCGAACAGCACGAAGCGCCGCTGGTTCTGGCAGCCGATCGAACGCGCGTAATCCATCGTCCGGTCGAGTTCGCTCTGCAGACGCGCGATCGACGCCGCGGCCTGGGACGAGCCGCTGGTCGCCACGGCGCGTTCCACCCCGGCGAGTTCCGTACGGAGCCTGTCGCAATAGGCCGACTGGGCGACGGCCGACGTCGCGGCCACCGACAGGGCCGTCGCGATCACGGCACGGAGCAGACGGTCGAACATCGGAACAGGCTCTCCTCGCGCGGATCCGTCCTTCACCCCTGCGACACGATCGTGCCGAAATTGAGATGCGGCTTTCGCGCACGGTCTTCAAGACATGTCCCGCGCGTTATGGCAAGTCCGCGTCGGGATGACCATCTGTGCATCCGGTTCTTTCACCGGAGCAGCCTCATGGGACGCCTCGCCGCCGCCTTGGTCCTGATCCTCGCCTTCGGCCCCGCCGCCATGGCGCAGGAACCGGAACTCATCTTCAAGAAGTCGACCGTCTGGAAGATGCTGACGCCCGACGACAAGCTGGCGACTTATGTGATCGACGATCCCGGCGTGCAGGGGGTGTCCTGCTACTACACGGTTCCCGAGCGGGGCGGCGTGAAGGGGCTGATCGGCGTGGCCGAGGAGACCTCCGACGTCTCGCTCGCCTGCCGTCAGGTCGGGCCGATCACGATCAAGGAGAAGTTCGAGCAGGGCGTGGTCCTGTTCCGGCAGTCCCGCTCGCTGATCTTCAAGAAGATGCAGATCGTCCGCGGCTGCGACGTGCGCAACAACGTGCTCGTCTATCTGGTCTACACGGACAGGCTGATCGAGGGCTCGCCGAAGAACTCGACCTCCGCCGTGCCGATCATGCCGTGGGGGCCCGGCGCGACGGCCGTGCGCTGCGGGGATTTCGTGACCGGGTGACGCTCACTTCATGCAGGTGACGACGTAGACCGGTCCGCGGCTGCGCGAGAAACCCGCGACGGACGCCGTGACGTCCGACGGTTCGGCCCGCCCGAAGCCGGTCGCCTCCCGGAAGCCCTTCGCTTCGCACCAGGCGTTCGCGACGACGCCGCCGCAGGAGGAGCCGACCTCGAGACAATCGGCGAGGCCGTAACCGTCATTGGCGGGAATCAGGAAACGCCCTTCGGTTTCGGCGGCCGAAGCGGCCGAAGCGGCGATCAGGGCAAGGGCGAAGACGGCGATACGATCGATCATTGCGGCCGGTCGGCAAATGTGGGGAAACGTCGAACGACTTTGGCCTTGCCCGGGTTACCAAAGTCTTGACGCGGTCGGCCGGAAGGCTCGGATCCGGCCCCGCTTTTCGGCGAAAGCCGGATCCGGCCGGCTCAACGCGGCGGCGCCGGTGTTGCGGGCGCGGGCGTCGTGGTCGTGGTCGTCGAACGCGTGCCGTCGGGAGTCGTCGTCCGCGTCGTGGTCGTGCGGCGCGTCTTGCTGCGTTGATGAGTGACGCCCGTCTCGCGGGCCATCCGCGGGCCGGTGAGAGCGCCGACCGCCCCGCCCGCCACCGCTCCGACCGGCCCTGCGACGACCGCCCCCGCGCCCGCGCCGACCCCTGCGCCCGCCATCCGTTCCTCGGTCGTCGTGCAGGCCGCCGCCGCTGCTGCGACCGCTGCCGCCACGATGACGCGCCGAATCATGATCTTCATGACGATCTCCCTGTTCCGTCCAATGCGTGGAATGCGGAACAACGTGCGCCGAACGGCTTGGTTCGTTTCCGGCGGAACCCGGCCGCGTCTTCACGGTTGTGCAGCGGCGATCGGGAGAGGCGGGTGACGAGCGGATCCTTCGACGACGGCGCGACGGCGCGATGCGGACGGGCTCGCGGTCGGGCGGAACCGAGGGCGGCGTCAGGCCGGGAAGACGACCGTCTTCGTGCCGTTCAGCAGGACACGGCCTTCGAGATGCCAGGCGACCGCGCGCGCCAGAACGCGCCGCTCGATGTCGCGGCCCTTGCGGACGAGATCGTCCGGCGTGTCGCGATGCGAGATGCGCTCGACGTCCTGCTCGATGATCGGGCCTTCGTCGAGATCGGCGGTGACGTAATGCGCGGTGGCCCCGATCACCTTCA
>CAYNUN010000152.1:0-5531 GCA_964400345.1 uncultured Methylobacteriaceae bacterium | reverse complement strand
CCGGAGCATTTCGAACAGGGCGAAATACTCTTCCGGCACCGTGTAGCCGACCGTGTCGGGGATGTTGATCGTGGTCGCGCCCGCGCGGATCGCGATCTCGACGCAGCGGCAGAGGAAGTCGTGCTCGGTGCGGGTGCCGTCTTCGGCCGACCATTCGACGTCGGGCACCAGATTGCGGGCGCGCGCGACGGAGGCCGCGATCAGGTCCAGAACCTTTTCGGGCTCCATCTGGAGCTTGTATTTCATATGCACCGGCGAGGTGCTGATGAAGGTGTGGATGCGGGGCTTGGCGGCATGCCGGACGGCTTCGCCGGCCCGGTCGATGTCCTTGTTGCCCGCGCGGGCGAGGCCCGCCACGGTCGCCCGCTTCACGCGGCGCGCGATCTCCGACACGGCTTCGAAATCGCCCGTCGAGGCGATGGGGAAGCCCGCCTCGATGACGTCGACGCCCATCTCGTCGAGGAGGTCGGCGACTTCGAGCTTCTCCTCGAACGTCATGGAGGCGCCGGGCGACTGTTCGCCGTCACGCAGAGTGGTATCGAAGATGATCACGCGGTCTTTTTCGGACCCGGAAGCGGAAGCGGTCATTGCAGTGTCGTCCTTCTCTCTCATGGCCCCGTCGGGCCTCGTCCTTCGGCCTCGATCGACGATCCCCTGACTGCCCGGGCGTGCGCCCTTCCGGCCTTCAGGGGCGGCTAAGGAGAAGGAGGAGCGGGAGCAGCGCACGCGAGGTCGCGGGAGCGGACCCGAAGGTCTCCCGGCCGGCGGCGATGATGGCGGCGGATGCGGCCACGTTCTTCTCCCGATCACGCGTAGAAACCGCGCTTGGCGAAGGTGATACAGGAGAAGACCGGACCCGGGCAAGTCCCCGCGCCCGCTATTCGTCGAGCACCGTCTCGAACCAATGGACCAGAAAGTCCGGCATCACCGCGGGATCGAGGTCGGCTTTCCGCCTCACGATCCTGATCCCGGAGAGTTCGGGCTCGGCCTCGGCCGCCAGATGCGCTTCGACGGCGCGGACCACCTCCGCGGCCGGAGCGTCGACCTTCACTGGACGGAGAAAAGCGGTGCGGGCCCCGAATTCCGCGACGTGCCAGAGATCGTCGACCGTCACGTCCGACGGACGAAGGCCCGTTTCCTCCTCGAGTTCACGCAGCACGCTTGCGGCGAAATCGACCGCGCCCGCGACGACGTCCTCCCGGTCGGGCGTTCCCGACGGGAAATAGACATGGCCCGGATTGGACGTGTGTTCGCCCATCACCCCGAGCAGCCATGCGCCGTCGGATGACCGGAGCGCCGCCATCGAAAACCCGTTGCGGACCGTCGCGTCGGGCCGGCCGAGATCGCGCCAGGCGAGATAGGCGGAGAAGCGCGTCTCGAAGAAGGCGGCACGGAAGACGTCGCCGTGCCGCGCGCCGTGCCGCATCATGAAGATCGGTCCGTCGAACATCGCGGGCTTCACGGCGAGGGCCTCGCGCCAATGGTGCGCGACGCGCTCCCGTTCCGCCTCGGCCCACGTCCATACGTCCGCTTGCACGGGCGCTTCGACCTTGCTCACGGTGAAGGCGGAGAAGGACGTCACAGTCGGAGAGCGCCTTCGGAGACCACGATCGCCCGCCCGCCGATCGAGACCTTCGCGAGCGTGCCGCCCTCCACCGTCGGCATCAGACGGATCTGCGAGGGTCGACCCATCGCGTAGCCCTGTTCGATCACGAAGGCGTGCTCGCCGTCTTCCGGGCGGTCGAATTCCATTACGACGCCCGCGAAGGCCGCCGCGGCGGAACCCGTCGCCGGATCCTCACCGATCCCCATCCCCGGCGCGAACATGCGGGCATGGAAATCGTGCTCCGCCGCCTCGGTCTCGCGCGTGTAGAGGAATACGGCGGCGCGGGCCCCGTCGCTGCGCAGGGCCGACCATGCGGCCGCGTTCGGAACGGCACGAGTCGCCGCGGCCTTGGAGGCCACCGGAACCATGACGAAGCCGTTGCCGGCGGACCAGAGGCTCGGACGATGAGCGTCGAAGCCGATCTCCTTTTCGTCGAGCCCGAGCGCGGCGGCGATGACGGCGTCGGGCGGCGCATCGCCCTCGCGCCACGGCAGCCGCGGCAGGGTGAAGGTCGCCTGCCCCTGCCCTTCGCCCTCGATCTCGACCGCGCAGGGCACGAGCCCCACGCCCTCCTCCAGCCCGAAGGCGATGTTGCCGTGATGGTGGCCGTGATCGAGCAGCCCCAGCAGCACCGCCGTCCCCACCGTCGGATGCCCCGCGAAGGGAAGTTCCTTCGCGGGCGTGAAGATCCGCAGTTTGGCGCGCTGACGCGGATCGTCCGGCGGCAGGACGAAGACCGTCTCGGACAGGTTGAACTCGCGGGCGATCGCCTGCATCCCGCCGTCGCCCAGCCCCTGCGCGTCGAGCACCACGGCGAGCGGATTGCCGGCGAGCGCGCGATCCGTGAACACGTCGAGCGTGAAGAAGCGGCGCGGCATGCGTTTCCCCTTTTCCGGATGCTGAACAGTCTACGCGCGGGTCGGTAGGAGGTCGACTTCGACGACGATCGGACAATGATCGCTGGCCTTGGGGCGATCCCAGCCGACACGGGGATAACGGTCGGCGGTCGTCGAGAGCCGCGCGACGGAGCGGTCGGGATCGCGGGGATCGAGCGGCGCTCGATAAGGCAGCCCGCGACGCACGATCTCGACCGAGGTTACGCGATCCGCCAGCGCGGGCGAAAGCAGCACATAGTCGAGCTGCACATGCTCTTCGACCGCCGGGCCGCCGTCGCTCGAGGCGGCGCGGTGGAAATGCGTCCACCGCTCGTGCGGCGGCAGACGATCGATCGGATCGACGGCGAAGCGATCGAAGAGCGCATCCAGCGCGGAGGGCCGCATGTCCACGACCCGGCCGCCCCGTTCGATGCGTTCGACATAGTCGTTGAGGTCGCCGGCGATCGCCCAGTTCCTGTGTCGGAAGTCGGGGCCGAGATGCTCCTCGACGATCCGCCGGACGGCGCGCGCCTCCGCGCGGCGCAGCGGCATCGTCGCCCGCCGCCCGTCGTCATGGCCGTTGTTCATGGATTTGAAGTGGCAGACGAAGAGCGTGAAGGAGGCGTTCTCGAAGTCGATGTCGACCGTCAGGCAGTCGCGGTTGAAGACGCGGTCGGCGGGGGTGACCCCGAAGGCGGCGATCTCTTCGTCGAACACGCCGAGATCGCCGAAGGTCGCCTCGCGCCAGGAGCGGACCCGCACGCCGCCGGGTGCCGGAAGCTCGCGCCGGGCCGCGAAGGCCACGTCGATGCCGTGACGGTCATTGCCGGGGATCATCTGAAAGTGGCCGTAACGCGCATCGCCGAGGCGGTGGACGTAATTGGCGAAAAAGGCTTCGAGCGAACGCAGCGAGTCGATTTCCTGAAGCGCGAGAATGTCGGCGCGCGCTTCGGCCAGCGCCAAGGCCGACATCTGGCGCTTGTCGTCTTCGATGACGAGCGCCATCGCGCGTTCGAGCGCCTCCCGATCCTCGGGGCGGATGACGTCGGACAAGGACATCGCGGCCGCGGTCTCGGTCCGCGACGCCTCGGCGAAACGCCGCCGCGTCGACAGATTTTCGAGATTGAAGCTCCCGATCCTGAGTTTCACCCCGGTCTCACAAGCTTTCCGGGAGGAAGACGTGCGACGGCGACACGAACTCCTCCTGTGCCTCGACCAACAGGATCTCCCGCGAACCCGCCGCCTCGGTGCGGCGCAGCAGGCCATGGATCGACGAGGCGGCCATGGACAGGGCCTGCGCCGCATCGCCCGAGCGCAGGCGATGCACGAAGAACAAGGCGGCGATCGCATCCCCCGCCCCGTTGATCTCCAGCGCCAGTTTCGGCGTCCTCACCCGGAAGAGCGCGCCGCCCTCCGACACGACGAGATCGACGGCGTCGAGCGGCGTCTCCTCGGTATGCACGGAGGTGACGAGGATCGTCCTCGGCCCGAGCACATGCAGAATATCGACGGCGGCGCGGAGGCCGTCGAGCGTGCCGCATGTCCGCTCCGTCAGATATTCGAGTTCGAAACTGTTCGGCGTCACGATGTCGGCTGCGGGCACCGCCTTCTCCCGCATGAATTCCGGGATGCCGGGCCGGACGAAGACGCCCCTTCCGACATCGCCGATGACGGGATCGCAGCACCACAGCGCATGCGGATTCGCCGCGCGCACCCGCCCCGCCGCCGCGAGGATCGCGTTTCCGACGTCTGCGGAGCCCATATAGCCGGACAAGATCCCGTCGCAGCGCGTAAGCGCGCCGCGGGCGGCGATGCCGTCCACCAGATCCTCGATCAGCGGACCGTCGAAGACCCGTCCGGTCCAATGTCCGTAACCCGTGTGGTTCGAGAACTGGACCGTATGGATCGGCCAGACCTCGCAACCCAGACGCTGCATCGGGAACACGGCCGCGGAATTGCCGACATGCCCGAAGGAGACGTGGGACTGGATCGAAAGAATGTTCATTCCGCTACGATAGGTAAGGCCCGCCGGGGGAGCAATCGCGGGGCGCCGCTCCGCAACCCGTCAATCGGCACGCGCGCCCGCTGCATGCATGTCCGCGATCCAAGCACCGCGACGGCAGATGTCGGCCGCACCGACGCCGCCGAGCAGCGTCGTCCGCACGGGCGCGACGCCCACGAATTTCAGGATGCCCCGTTCCAGCACCTTCACCCCGTTGGACAGAAAGAACAGGCGATAGACGAAGGCGGGCATGCCCATCGTGACGACGATCCGCGCCGACCGGCCCTTCAGGAGCCTCTCCGGCAAGGCCTTCTCCCGGTAGCGGAAGGCGATCCCGGGGCGAAAGATCTGTTCGCAGAACGCCTTCAGCATCGCGGGCATGCCGCCCAGCCAAAGCGGAAACAGGATCACGAAATGCTCCGCCTTGCGCATCGCGTCGCACGCCGCCGCGAGGGACGGAGGAACCTCCCCGTGCTCGAACTCCTGCTGCGTCCGCAGAAACGGCACCTCGATGCCGGCGAGATCGACGATTTCGACCCGATGCCCGGCATTGCGCGCTCCCGCGGCATAACTCTCCGCCAAGGCCCGCACGAGACGTTCCGGCGAAGGATCCGGATGCCCGACGACGACGACGATGCGTTTCGGCATGGCTGCGCTCCTCGCGGCCATGATGGGAGCAAGGCGGCCCGCCCGCATTGAGGGAAGTCATTCCCTCGCCGCCTGTCGCGAAGGCGCAGGAACGCGCCTCAACGAAAAAGGCCCCGCTCGCGCGGGGCCTTTCCGTTTCGGCGCGGGGCCGGAAAGTCTTAGTTCTTCGACTTGTCGACGAGCGCCTTGGCCTTGATCCACGGCATCATGTCGCGCAGCTTCGCGCCGACGTCTTCGATCTGATGCGCGGCGTGGCGGGCGCGGACGGCCTTGAACGAGGTCTGGTTGACCTTGTTCTCGAGCATCCAGTCGCGCGTGAACTTGCCCGTCTGGATGTCCTCGAGAACGCGCTTCATCTCGGCCTTGGTCTCGGACGTGATGATGCGCGGGCCGGTGACGT
>CAYNUN010000151.1:0-5537 GCA_964400345.1 uncultured Methylobacteriaceae bacterium | reverse complement strand
ACTTGGGCCGGCGACGAGAAGACGTGGATGCCCGCATGCGCGGGCATGACGGAGGAAGGTCGCCACGAACCGGCCCCTACCCTACCGCCTACCGCCTACTGCAGCCTCACCGCGGCAGCGCTTCCTCGAACAGCACCGGCGCGCCCTGCGCGGGCGTCACCAACTCGCCGTCCCACATCACGCGGCGGCCGCGCACGATCGTGCCGACGGGCCAGCCCTGCACCGACACGCCGTCATAAGGCGTCCAGGCGGATTTCGAAGCGATCCAGCCGTTGGTGATCGTCTCGCGGCGCTTCATGTCGACGATCGTGAAATCCGCGTCGTAACCCAGCGCGATGCGGCCCTTGGTGGCGATGCCGAAGATGCGCTGCGGGCCGGCGCTCGTCAGGTCGACGAAGCGCTCGAGCGTGAGCCGCCCCGCATTCACATGGTCGAGCATCATCGGCACGAAGGTCTGCACGCCCGTCATGCCCGAGGGCGAGGCGGGATAGGGCTTGGCCTTCTCCTCCAGCGTATGCGGGGCATGGTCGGAGCCGAGCACGTCGGCCACCGACTGCGTGATGCCCCACCACAGCGCCTCGCGATGTTCGGCGGTGCGCACGGGCGGGTTCATCTGGGCGAGCGTGCCGAGCCGCTCGTAGCAGTCGGGCGCGACGAGGGTCAGGTGATGCGGGGTGATCTCGCAGGTCGCCACGTCCTTCACGCCGGCGAGATAGCGGATCTCGTCCGCGGTCGTGATGTGCAGCACATGGATCTTCGCGCCCACCTTCCGCGCGATGCGGACGAGGCGGTCGGTGCAGCGCATCGCCACTTCCGCGGACCGCCAGACGGGATGCGAGCGCGGATCGTTCTCGACGCGCAGGCCGCGGCGCTCGCGCAGCATCGGCTCGTCTTCGGAATGGAAGGCGGCCCGCCGGCGGATCACGGACAGGATCGCCTCGACGCCCGCATCGTCCTCCACCAGCAGCGAGCCCGTGGAGGAGCCCATGAATACCTTCACGCCCGCCGCGCCCGGGAGCCGCTCGAGGTCCGGCAGGTCCTTCACATTGTCGTGCGTGCCGCCGACCCAGAAGGCGAAGTCCGAATGCATGCGCTGCGTGCCGCGCCGCACCTTGTCGGCCAAGGTCTCGGCGCTCGTCGTCAGCGGATCGGTGTTGGGCATTTCGAACACGGTCGTCACGCCGCCCATCACGGCGGCGCGGGAGCCCGATTCGAGGTCTTCCTTGTGCTCCAGTCCCGGCTCGCGGAAATGCACCTGGCTGTCGATCACGCCCGGCAGCACATGCAGTCCCGTGCAGTCGATCGTCTGCGCCGCGCCCGCCGCGCCGAGATCGCCGATGGCGACGATGCGGCCGTCGCGGATGCCCAGATCACGGACACCGATCCCGTCCTGATTGACCACGGTACCGTTCTTCAGGACCAGATCGTAAGCCGACGCCATCGTCATCCTCCACCCGCGGGCTTGAGCACGCACCCTTGCGGGCATACGTAATGACGACCGTCAAGCTTGCAAGCGAGGAGAAGCGGATGCCGTCGGCCTTTCTGCCCCATCGCGGCGTCGTCGTGGTCCAAGGTCCCGATGCGCGGCATTTCCTCAACGGTCTGCTCACCGTCGACATGGGCACGGTGACCTATGAAAAGGCCCGCCACGCGGCCCTTCTGACCCCGCAGGGCAAGGTGATCGTCGACATGATCGTGTCGGAGGCGGAGGAGCCTTGGGGCGGCGGCTTCCGGCTCGAATGCCTGCGCGGCCTCGCGCCCGATCTCGCCAAGCGGCTCGGCTTCTACAAGCTGCGCGCCAAGGTCGAGATCGCCGACATCAGCGATTCGGCGGGCGTCGTCGTCTTCTGGTCGGGCGCATCCGCCCCGGAGGAGGACGGCATCACCTGTCCCGATCCGCGCCTTCCCGCCCTCGGCGACCGCATGATCACCGAACGCGAGCATGCCGCGACCTTGGCGACCGTCGACGCGGAGGCGTGGCACCAGCACCGCATCGCCCTCGGCGTGCCCGAGATGGGCATGGACTTCATGACGGGAGAAGTCTTCCCCCATGAGATCGACATGGACCAGCTCGCCGGCGTCGATTTCGACAAGGGCTGTTACGTCGGGCAGGAGGTCGTCTCCCGCATGCAGCATCGCGGCACGGCGCGCACGCGCATGGTGCCCGTCCGCTTCGCCGAAGGCGTCGCGGCGCTCGACGGCAGCGAGGCCTTCGCGGGCGGCAAGACGGCGGGCCGCATCTGCTCCGTCGCGCCGGGCGGCCGCGCGCTGGCGCTGCTGCGCCTCGACCGCATCGAGGACGCGCTGAAGGCGGGCGAGCGCCTCACCGCCGGCGGCCGCGACTTCGAACTCGTGAAGCCCGATTGGGCGCGCTTCCCCTTCCCCGACGAGGGCGAAGCCGCTACCACCGGCGCATGATCGAACGCGTCGCGATCCTGCATGAGGACGGCAAGCGCCGCTGCCCCTGGCCGGGCACGGATCCGCTCTATGTCGCCTATCACGACACCGATTGGGGCGTGCCGGAATTCGACGACCGCGCGCTGTTCGAAAAGCTGATCCTCGACGGTTTCCAGGCCGGGCTCTCCTGGATCACCATCCTCAGAAAGCGCGAGAATTTCCGCGCCGCCTTCGACGGTTTCGAACCGGCCGTCATCTCGACCTACGGGCCCGCGAAGATCGAGGCGCTGATGGCGGATGCGGGCATCGTCCGCAACCGCTCCAAGATCGTCGCCGCGGTCGCGGGCGCACGGGCCTGGCAGGAGATTCAGGCCCGCGAAGGCTTCTCGCATTTCCTCTGGAAGCATCTCGACGGCCGCCCGCGGCGGAACGCCTTCCGCTCCATGGCCGAGGTTCCGACGGCCGAGGAGACCTCGACCCGCATCTCCAAGGCGCTCCGCAAGGAGGGCTTCAACTTCGTCGGCCCCACCATCGTCTACGCCTTCATGCAGGCGGTCGGCATGGTCAACGACCATCTCGTCGACTGCTTCCGCCACGAGGAGGTGCGCGCCATGGGAGAACGGCTGTGACCGACAAGTCCCCCCGCGCATGGCAGCGCATGCTGTCCGGCCGTCGTCTCGACCTGCTCGACCCCTCGCCCATGGACGTCGAGATCGAGGACATCGCGCACGGCCTCTCCCGCGTCGCCCGCTGGAACGGCCAGACGGTCGGCGAGCACGGCTATTCCGTCGCCCAGCATTCCCTGCTCGTGGAGGCGATCGCCCGTCAGGCGACGCCCGGGCTCGGGCCCGACGTGCTGCTCTGCACGCTGCTCCACGACGCGCCGGAATATGTGATCGGCGACATGATCTCGCCCTTCAAGGCCGTGCTCGGGGGCGACTACAAGGGCGTCGAGGAGCGGCTCGCCGCCGCGATCCACATCCGCTTCGGCCTTCCGCCGCGCCCCTCGAACGGCACGCTCGCGCTCATCAAGGCCGCCGACCGCGCCGCCGCGCGGCTCGAAGCCGTCTCCCTCGCGGGCTTCACCGAGGAGGAGGCGCAGCGCTTCTTCGGCAAGCCCGCCGCCGTGCCGCGGGACGCGGAGGCCCATCTCCTCCCCTGGACCGCCGGCGAGGCGAAGACGCGCTTCGTCGCGCGGTTCGACGCGTTGTCGCGGGCACTCGCGCCCGTCGCCGAACGGTCATAGTCTCGCGTCACGACTAACGCCTCCGACCTCGAATCGAGCGGGATTCATGCCCTCCATCCATGTCAGCTCCCTCTCCCGCCTGCACGAGACCGTCGAGACGGTCCGGGCGAGCCATGTCGTCACGCTCATCAACGCCGCCACGGCGGTGCAGCGCCCGGCCTCGATCCCCGAGGACCGGCATCTCTTCATCGGCGTGAGCGACATCACCGCCCCGATGGACGGCCACATCCTCCCCGGCGAGGAGCATGTCGCGCGGCTCCTCTCCTTCGTCCGCGCATGGGACCGCGAGCGGCCCATCGTCATCCATTGCTGGGCGGGCATCAGCCGCTCCACCGCCGCGGCCTACATCACCGCCTGCGCGCTCCGCCCGGCCCTCTGCGAGGTCGACACCGCGCGGCGCCTGCGCTCGGCCGCGCCCTCCGCCACGCCCAATCCGCGCCTCGTCGCGACCGCCGACGCCATGCTCGGCCGCGGCGGCCGCATGATCGCGGCGATCGAGGCCATCGGCCGCGGCGCGGACGCCTATGAAGGCACGCCCTTCGAACTCCCCTGGGACTGACGTGGCGCGACGGCCGGCCTTTCCCGAAACCGCCGTCGAGATCGGCCTCGCCGCCGCCGTCGTGACGGTCGAGCGGTCGAACCCGCAGATCCTCGTCGCCCGCACGGGCGAGGCGGGCGCGGTGGAGGTGCCGTCCGGCCGCTTCGACCCGCTCGCCCACCGCACGCTGGAGATCGGCCTGCGCGCCTTCGTGTCCGAGCAGACGGGCCTCTCCCTCGGCTATGTCGAGCAGCTCTACACCTTCGGCGACCGCGGCCGCGCGGCGGGCGAGGCGGGCATGCCGCATGTCGTGTCGATCGGCTATCTCGCCCTCACCCGCGTCGACGGTCAGGCGAGCAAGCTCCCGCCCGGCGCCCGCTTCCGGCCCTGGTACGGCTATTTCCCGTGGGAGGACTGGCGCGGCGGACGTCCCGCGATCCTCGACACGATCCTGCCCCTGCTGCGCGACTGGTCCGAGGACCGCGAGGCGGAGAAGGCCGACGGCGAACGCCGCGCCCTGTCCCGCGCCGCCCGCTTCCGCCTCTCCTTCGGCATCGACGGCGCGCCCTGGGACGAGGAGAAGGTGCTCGACCGCTACGAACTCCTCTACGAGGCGGGCCTCATCGCCGAAGCGCTGCATGACGGCCGCCCCGCGGCGCTGACGCGCGACCGCCTGCCCGTGCTCGGCGAGGCCATGGCCTTCGACCATCGCCGCATCCTCGCCACCGCCATGGGCCGGCTGCGCGCCAAGCTCAAATACCGCCCCGTGGTCTTCGAGCTTCTGCCGTCGACCTTCACCCTCACCGCGCTGCAGAGCACGGTGGAGGCCATTTCCGGCCGCCACGTCCACAAGCAGAATTTCCGCCGCCTCGTGGAGAACGCCGCGCTGGTCGAACCCACCGGCGAGCAGACCACCACGCGCGGCCGCCCCGCAGCGCTCTTCCGCTTCCGCCGCGACGTCCTGCAGGAACGCCCCGCCCCCGGCCTCCGCCTCGGCACGAGGGGATGACGACTACGCCATTGACGTAGTCACCGGAACCGCTATCATCCATCGATGCCGATTGCGCGATGGACGATTGCCGAAACTCCTCAGTTCATCCGGGATGCAGAAGCCCTCGGACTGAGCGAGGACGAACGTCGGTCGATCATCGATCGGATCGCGGCGGAGCCCACGACCGGCGACGAGATCCGAGGCTCCGGAGGCATGCGCAAGGTCCGCTTCGCCGGACGGGGCAAGGGGAAGAGCGGCGGATACAGGGTTCTGAGCGTGCATTTGGGTCCGGACGCGCCCACCTATCTCCTCGCGATCCTCAGCAAGGGCGAGCGCGGAAATTTCTCGCCCCGGGAGATCGCGGC
>CAYNUN010000150.1:0-5568 GCA_964400345.1 uncultured Methylobacteriaceae bacterium | reverse complement strand
GTCGCAGGTGGCGCAGGTGGTCACGCCCTTGCCGCCGTAAAGCTCCTTCTCGCCCGTCGAGGGGTTGCGGGTGAAGGCGACGCCCGTCGCCGAGGTCTCGCCGAGATTGCCGAAGACCATCGACTGGACGTTGACCGCGGTGCCCCAGCTCGCGGGGATGCCGTGCAGTTCGCGATATTTGATCGCCCGGGTGTTCATCCAGGAGCCGAACACCGCGCCGATCGCGCCCCAGAGCTGTTCCTTGGGGTCTTGCGGGAAGGGCCGGCCGAGTTCGGCCTGAACGGCCTTCTTGTATTCCGCGACGATGTGCTTCCAGTCGTCGGCGGAGAGGTCCGTGTCGAGCGTGTAGTTCTTCCGCTCCTTGAAGGCTTCGAGAATGTCCTCGAAATGGTGGTGTTCCACGTCGAGCACGACGCCGGAATACATCTGGATGAAGCGGCGATAGCTGTCCCAGGCGAAACGGGCGTCCCCCGAACCCTTGGTCACGGCCTCGACGGTGACGTCGTTGAGGCCGAGATTGAGCACCGTGTCCATCATGCCCGGCATGGAGGCGCGCGCCCCGGAGCGGACGGAGACGAGAAGCGGGTTTTCGGCGTCCCCGAAGATCCGGCCCGTGATCGCGCCGACGCGCGCGAGCGCGGTCGCGACCTGCTCTTCCAGATCGGCGGGATAGATCCGGTCGTGAGCGTAGTAATAGGTGCAGACCTCGGTCGAGATCGTGAAGCCTGGCGGCACGGGAAGGCCGAGATTGCTCATCTCGGCCAGATTGGCGCCCTTGCCGCCGAGAAGCTCGCGCATCCCGGCTTGCCCTTCGGCGCTGCCGTCGCCGAACGCGTAAACCCATTTCGTCATGAACGCGGTCCCCGAAACCGGCGGGTGGAAAGCGGCTACGTCCTTTGCGCATTGCCGCACAAAAGGCAATCCCGCCCCGCTCAGGTTCCGGCTTTGCGGTTGAAAAGGCGAAAACGACGGGCCGCCCCCGTCTCGTTCCGTCCGCAGCGTCTGCGTGTCAGGCATGGCTGCCATGGCGACGCAGGGCCAGTCCCATCGTCAGCCAGCTCGCTCCGGCGAAGACGAGGTCGAGCCCGAGAAAGATCCCCAGCACATAGAGGCTCGATTCCGGCCATTGGAAGAGCACCATGACGCCCAGAAGCGCGGTCACGAGGCCCGACAGCGCCACCCAGCCCCAGGATCGCCCGTCGCGCATCTCCGCCGCCAGAACGATCCTGAGAATGCCCGAAGCGACCAGCCCCGCTCCCAGCAGCAGAGTGAGGACTCCCGCCGCCAGCCCCGGATTCACGAAGGCGGCGAGCCCCGCAAGCGTGTAGAGAATCCCGAGCGCCACCCAGAGAAAGAAACGGCTCCATTCCCGCACGGCGAATGCGTGGACGATTTCCGACACGCCCGCGAGCATCATCACCGCCCCGACGAGGAAGACGCTCGCAAGCGTCGCCGCGACCACGGCGGTCAACGCCAGCCCTCCGCACAGCATCAGCACGACGCCGACGGCGACCACCCGTTTCCAGTATTTGGCCAAACCGGCGACGCCCGAACCCAGTCCGGACTCCAGATAGTCCTCGGGCGTCATCAATGCCGATCCCCCGTCTCTGGTTTCCGTTGCGGCAGGGAGTCTGTTGCCGCACGTTCCGGAATTCAACCCGGACGAGCGGCGTTCGAAGGGCGGGTCCCCCCTCCGAACGAGGGACGCCGGCCCGTTCGATTCAGGCGCGCGGCGCGGCGGCGCGGCGCAGACGGTCCATGACCGCCTCGCCGAGTCCCACTTCCGGGACGGGCGCGACGGCGATCATGCCCGCTCCGACGCCGTCCAGACGACGCAGGAAGCCGAAAAGATTCGCGGCGGCTTCGACGAGGTCGCCCCCTTCGCTGAGATTGAGGTGCGCCGCGGCGCGTTCGAGGCCGTCGGGCCGGAAATCGCCGAACAAGAGGACCGCCTCGCCCGCTCCGATCGTCCGCGCGTCGAGTCGGACCGCCGCTTTCGGCGCGTAATGGGAGGCCAGCATGCCCGGCGCGAGCGGCCGGTCCTTCACGGCGGCCTCGTCGGGGATCCGCCGCCCGATCTTCGCTTCGAGCGCCGCCCGCGGCACGCCGCCCGGCCGCAGCATGACGGGATGCGCGCCGAGGCAGGAGACGATGGTCGATTCCACGCCCACGGGACTGGCCCCGCCGTCGATCACCGCGTCGATCCGCCCGGAGAGATCCTCCAGCACATGGTCGGCCGTGGTCGGGCTCACGCGTCCCGAACGGTTCGCCGAAGGCGCCGCGATCGGCCTTCCCGCCGCCCTCGACAAAGCCTGCGCGACGGGATGGGCCGGAACGCGCAGGGCGACGCTGTCGAGCCCCGCGCGGGCGAGGTCGGACACCGAACAGGTCGGTGCGGCGGGCACGACGAGGGTGAGAGGTCCGGGCCAGAAGGCCTCCGCCAAGGCCCGCGCTTCCGGGCCGAATACGCCCTCGCGCTCCGCGGCGGCGAGATCGGCGACGTGAGCGATCAGCGGATTGAAGCTCGGGCGTCCTTTGGCGGCATAGATGCCCGCCACGGCCTCCCCGTTCCCCGCATCCGCGCCGAGTCCGTAGACGGTCTCCGTCGGGAAGGCGACGAGCCCGCCCGCGCGCAGCAGCGCCGCCGCTTCCGCGATGTCCGCGGCTTCGGCCCTCAAGACGCGCGTTTCGCGGCGGTCCGCCGCGATCGGCGCGTCCGATTCGGGAATTGACGCTCGATCGTTCACGTTCACACTGCAGGTCGCGCGGATCTTCCGGCCGCCCGCATAGCACGCGGCGGAGGTTCGACGCCAATCGTGACGGGGGTAAGCCCCGCATGCCGGAGGAAGTGCCGACCGATGACCTATCTCGCCCCCGTCGACGATATCCTTTTCACGCTCCGGCACGTCGCCGGGCTCGACCGTCTGATCGCGGAGGGACTCGCGCCCGACATCGAAAGCGGGCTCGCCGAGACCGTGCTCGCCGAGGCGGGACGCTTCGCGACGGAACGCATCGCGCCGCTCAATCGCGTCGGCGACACGCACGGCGCGCGTCTCGAAGACGGCGTCGTGACCATGCCGCCCGGTTGGAAGGAGGTCTATCGGGAATGGGCCGCCGCCGGCTGGAACGGCCTCACGGCCGACGAGCGCTTCGGCGGGCAGGGCCTCCCCATTCTGCTTCAGACCGCCTGCAACGAGATGTGGAACGCCGCCTCCATGGCCTTCGCGCTCGGGCCGCTGCTGACCGCGGGCGCGATCGAAGCGCTGCAGACGCACGGCTCGGAGGAATTGCGGCGGCTCTACCTCCCCAAGCTCGTCTCGGGCGAGTGGACGGGCACGATGAACCTCACCGAGCCGCATGCGGGCTCCGACCTGTCCGCCCTGCGCACCAAGGCGGAACGGGCGGGCGACGGCTCCTATCGGATCACGGGCCTGCCCGATGCTCCCGCGGGCACCCGCGGCATCTCGCTCTTCCTCGTGCCGAAGCGGCTCGTGAATGCCGACGGGTCGCTCGGCGCGCCGAACGATCTTCATTGCCACGGCTTGGAGCACAAGCTCGGCATCCATGCCTCGCCGACCTGCACGATGGTCTACGGCGACGGCGGCGGTGCGGTCGGCCATCTCGTGGGCGAGGAGAATCGCGGCCTCGCCTGCATGTTCACGATGATGAACAACGCCCGCCTCGCCGTCGGCGTGCAGGGCGTCGCGATCGCCGAGCGGGCCTATCAGCAGGCGCGGAACTATGCGCGCGAGCGGCGACAGGGCAGGGCGCCCGGCGCATCCGGCGAGGGCATGAGCCCGATCGTGCAGCATCCCGACATCCGCCGCATGCTGCTGTCGATGCGCGCGCAGACGGAAGCCGCCCGGGCCGTCTGCATGCTGACCGCCGAGGCGCTCGACCGCGCCGCGCGCGAGACGGATCCCGAGCGCAAGAGGCGCGCGGGGGAACGCGCGGCGCTGCTCACGCCCGTCGCGAAGGCGTGGTCGACGGATATCGGCATCGACGTCGCCTCGCTGGGCATCCAGGTCCATGGCGGCATGGGCTATGTCGAGGAGACCGGCGCGGCCCAGCATCTGAGGGATGCGCGCATCGCGGCCATTTATGAGGGAACGAACGGCATTCAGGCCATCGATCTCGTGATGCGCAAACTGCCTCTGTCGGGCGGCGAAGCCGTCGCGGAGGCGATCGGGCGGATGCGGGCCACGGCGGAGCGGGTCCGACGCGCGAACGCGCCCGGTTTCGGGCGGACCGCCGAGCGCCTGGCCGCGGCCGTCGACGCGCTCGACGCTGCGACGGCCTGGCTCGCCGCGACGATGAGCTCGAAGCCCGACGACGCGCTGGCGGGCGCGACGCCCTATCTCGAACTGTTCGGGCTGGCCTGCGGCGGCACCGCGCTCGCGGAGAAGGCGCTGGCCGACGCCTCCGATGCGGGTCGGGTCACGGTGGCGCGCTTCTTCGCGGAACAGATCGCCGTGCGCGCTCCGGCCCTCGCATCCGCGGTGACGGACGGCGCAGAGGCCGTCAACGGCGCGGCGGAGATGTTCGCGGCCTGACGGTCGGAGGAAGGAACGACACGATGACGGTTGCGGATCAACCGACGCTTGCGGGACGAACGCTCTTCGTCACGGGCGCATCGCGCGGCATCGGCCTCGCGATCGCGTTGAAGGCCGCGGCCGACGGGGCCAATGTCGCCATCGCCGCCAAGACCGACGAGCCGCATCCCAAACTCGAAGGCACGATCCATACGGCCGCCGCCGCGATCGAGGCGGCGGGCGGCAGGGCGTTGCCCCTCGTCTGCGACGTGCAGGACGAAAGCGCCGTGCAAGAGGCGATCGAACGGACGGCGGCGCATTTCGGCGGCATCGACATCGTCGTGAACAACGCGTCCGCGATCCGTCTCACCTCCACCGTCGAGACCGACGTGAAGCGCTTCGATCTCATGCATCGCATCAATGCTCGCGGGACATGGATCGTTTCGAAATTCGCGATCCCGCATCTCGAGCGTGCGGCGAACCCGCATATCCTGACGATCTCTCCGCCGCTCGACATGCAGGAGAAATGGTTCGCCCCGCATCTCGCTTATTCCATGGCGAAATACGGCATGAGCCTCGTCGTGCTCGGGCTCGCCGGCGAATTGCGCGAGCGGGGCATCGCGGTGAACGCTCTCTGGCCGCGGACCACCATCGCCACGGCCGCGGTGAAGAACATTCTCGGCGGCGAAGCCTTGATGCGCGCGAGCCGCAAGCCCGAGATCATGGCGGATGCGGCGCATCGCGTCTTCCTCAAGCCCGCGGCGCATTTCACGGGCCGCTTCCTGATCGACGACACCTTCCTCGCGGAGGAGGGCGTCACCGATTTCGAGCCTTACCGCGTGGATCCGACGGTACCGCTGTTCAGGGACTTCTTCGTGCCGGACGACAGCCCGGATCCGGTGCCGCTGGATGCCGTGAAGGGCTGAGGGGCCGCGGCCGGGTGGAGCCCTCATCCTGAGGAGCGGGTGAAGCCCGCCTCTCGAAGAGCCTGCCCCGGACTTGATCCGGGGACGAGGGCGGCAACCATGGAAGCGCG
>CAYNUN010000149.1:0-5591 GCA_964400345.1 uncultured Methylobacteriaceae bacterium | reverse complement strand
GGCCGTATCCGGGTTGTTGGGGTTCTTGCCCATCCGCATCGCGAGCAGGATCTGCCCGAGCACGTTGTTCACCTTGTGCGCGCCGGTGTGGTTCAGCTCGTCGCGCTTCAGATAGATCTTCGCGCCGCCGCAATGCTCGGTGAGGCGTTCGGCGAAATAGAGCGGGCTCGGCCGGCCGACATAATGGGCCAGATAGCCGTTCATCTGCGTCTGGAACTCGGGATCGGCCTTGGCGTGCTTGTAGGCCTGTTCGAGTTCGAGGATCAGCGGCATCAGCGTTTCCGCGACGAAGCGGCCGCCGAAAATGCCGAAATGGCCCGTCTCGTCCGGGCCGGTGCGGAAGGAATTCGGGGTCTGAACGGTCACGACGGCTCCTTCCGGGCGGTTTTCGCCGCCTCGACGAATTCTCGGATGCGACGGGGGTCTTTCACCCCCGGCGCGCTTTCGACGCCCGACGACACGTCGGCGCCCTGCGCCTGCGTGAGCGCGAGCGCCTCCCGGACGTTTCCGGCATCGAGCCCCCCTGACACCATGACCGGCTTTCCGAGGTCAAGGCCCGCGAGGATCGGCCAGTCGAAGGCGACGCCGTTGCCGCCGGGCAGGACGGCGTCCTTCGGCGGCTTGGCGTCGAAGAGGATCAGGTCCGCGGCTTCGGCGAAAGACGCCGCCGGCGCGAGGTCCTCCCGCGCGGAGACGCCCAGCGCCTTCATCACGGGCAGCCCGAACCGGGCGCGGATGTCGGCGGTCCGCGCGGCGCTTTCCTTGCCGTGCAGCTGGAGAACGTCCGGCCGCGCCGTCGCGACGATCGAAGCGAGCGCTGCATCGTCGGCATCGACGACGAGCGCCACCGTCTTCGCCCGCCCGGCCGTCCGCTCGGCCAACGCCTTCGCCGTGTCGAGCGTCACGTTGCGCGGCGATTTCGGGAAGAAGACGAAGCCGACCATGTCCGCCCCCGCCGCGAGCGCCGCGTCGAGCGTCTCGGGGGTCGACAGTCCGCAGATCTTCACCAAAGGCGACATGGCGTTTCCTTGCACCCTCGGGCGCGCGATGTCGACGAAAAACGCCGCGGCCCCGTGCCGCGCCTCAGGCGCTGCGGGCGTGGACCAGCATCGCCGCGGCGAGATCCTCGATGGCGGTCCCCACCGACTTGAAGAGGGTGATCTCGTCCTCGCGCGTCCGGCCGGGATGGGTTCCGCGCGCGAGATCGAAGAGATCGGCCTTCACGTCCGCGGCCGAGATGACGCCCGCCGCGATCGGCGTCGCGAGATCGCCCGCTTCCGTGAGCGCGCCCGCCCGCGTGTCGCAGAAGATCGACGCCCGCCGGACGACCGCGTCGTCCGTCTCCCGCATCGCGGGCCGGAACGCGCCGACGCAGTCGAGATGCGTGCCCGGCGCGAGCAGTTCCCCGCGGATCAGCGGTCGATGGCTCAGCGTGGCGCAGGAGATCAGGTCCGAGACCGCGACCGCGGCGTCGAGATCCGCCGCGGCCTCCACGGGCAGCCCCTGCGCCGCAAGATCCGCGGCGAGCGCCTTCGCGCGTTCGGGTCTGTGATTCCACAGCATCACCCGCTCGATCGGCCGCGCCGCCAGATGCGCCCGGATGAGGAAGGGGGCCAGCGCCCCGGCCCCCGCCATGGTCATCACCTTCGCGTCCTTGCGGGCGAGGCGACGCGCCGCCAGCGCCGATGCGGCGGCGGTGCGCCAGGCGGTCAGCCGCGCCCCGTCGAACGCGGCGAGCGGCGCACCGGTCGCCCCGTCCATCAGCACATAGAGGCCGTAGACGCTCGGCAGATCCTTGTCCGCATTGGTGGGGAAGACGCTGACGATCTTGGTGCCCATGAAGGCGGGTTCGGTCGCGGGGCCCGTCCAGGCCGGCATCAGCAGCAGCGTGGCCTGCGCGCCGGGCCGCTCCACGCCGTGATGGTGGCGCACCGGCACGACGATTTCGGAGCGGAACGCCTCGTCGAGCGCGTCGGCGAGCGCGACCGGATCCAGCGCCCGGTCGATCATCTCCGCGTCATGCACCTTCATGCCGTCACCGTACGAGCGAGGGAAGCGTCCGCGCGGGTTCCGCGTCCTTGCGCAGCCGCTCCACTTCCTCGCGCTTGGCGGCGAGTTCGCGCTCCGCGAGCCGCGCCGCTTTGCGATGCGCCGACCGGCTCGCCCAGGAGCCGACGCCGCCCGCGATCGCGCCCAGCACGGCGGCCGCAAAGAGCAGCAGGAAGAGCGGCGCATCCATCGACAGAGCGGAGCCTGCGCCGCCGAACGGATCGAGAGAGACGGTCACGGGCGCGCGGTTGGCGACCGAGAACGACACGATCAGGATCGCGAGGGGGACGAAGACGAGTGCCTTCAGAAAACGCCGCATGCCGTCCTCCCCGCCGCATATGCCGCCATGATCGCCTCCGGAAAGGCGGTTCAGGAGCTGCGATTGATGCGTTCGCGCATGTCCTTGCCGGCTCTGAACACCGGAACGGCCTTTTCGGTGACGGGCACATGTTCGCCCGTGCGCGGATTGCGCCCCGTCCGCGCGTCGCGCCGCTTGACCGAAAATGCGCCGAAACCGCGGATTTCGACGCGGTCTCCCCGGGTCAGGGCGTCGGCGATCTCGTCGAGAATGGCGTTCACGACGTTTTCGGCGTCCCGCTGATAGAGCTCCGGATAGTGCTCGGCGATCTTGTGGACGAGTTCCGACTTTATCATGCCGACCACTATGTTTTTGATTTCGCGTTCAATTTTGGAGTGCAGGGTGCCAGAGCGCCAGAAGCCCGTCAAGAACGGGTTCCCGCTCCGCCGCACCCGCGCGCCGCAGGGCCGAGGCCGCACGTTCGAAGCCCGCGAGATCCGCCGCGAAGGCCGCGGCTTCCGACAGGCCGAGCCGTTCCGCCGTGTCCTCGCGCTTGTAGATCTGCACGGGCAGCGTGCCGAGCTTCTTCTCCGTCTTCAGCCATTCGACGGCGGTGCGCTCGTCGCCCAGCGCGTCGACGAGTTTGAGCCCGATGCTCTGGCGTCCCGAAAACACGCGGCCGTCCGCCACGCGGGCGAGCGCGGCGTCGTCGAAGCCGCGGCGCTGCTGCACGAGGCGCTTGAACCAGTCGAAAGTGTCCCCCAGAACCGCCTCCAGCGCCGCCTTGGATTCCGGCGTCATGGGCTCGAACGGGTTCGGCGCGGCCTTGAGCGGGCTCGATTTCACGCCTTCCATGCGGATGCCGAGATTGTCCAGCAGCCGCACCACGTTGGGATATTGGAACAGCACCCCGATCGAGCCGACGATCGAGGTCTCCCGCGCGATGATGCGTTCGGCCGCGAGCGCCGCGATATAGCCTCCGGAGGCCGCGGTTCCGTCCACCACCGCGATCACGGGCTTCTTCTCCGCGAGCCGGCGCAGCGCGTCGTAGATCGCCTCCGAGCCCGTCACCGTTCCGCCGGGACTGTCGATCGAGACGATGACCGCCTTGGCGGCGCTGCGGTCGGCCGCGCGCTTGATGAGATCGAGCGTCTTCTTGTCGCCCGTGATCGTGCCGGAGATCTCGATCTTGGCGATGTGCGAGCGCGCGCCCTGCAGGGCGTCGCGGCCGCCGAAGGCGATGCCCGCCGCCACGATCGCGATCGCGGGCACGATGAAGGCCAAGGCCCGCCACAGGGCGCGGCTCCGCTTGAGTTTCCGGCGCTCGACGAAATAGTCGCTTTGGCTCATGGCGCGTTCCCGGAAGGGCGGTGGAGGCCTTCTACCTAACGCTCGATCCCCCGGCGGGCAACCGTCCGCGACCGGACGAGTTGCACTCGCCTTTGGGGCGGGCTAACCCCTGCGGGCTCCGCCTCGGAGCGTCGCAGGGAGAATATTCGGATGACCATCACCCGCATCGGCACCGGCCCGCGCATGAGCGCCGCGGTCGTGCACGGCAACACCGTCTATCTCGCCGGTCAGGTCGCGAAGGCCACGGCGGGCAACAGCGTGACGGAGCAGACCCAGGAGATCCTCGCCATCATCGACGGGCTTCTCGCCGAAGCGGGCACGGACAAGACGAAGCTCCTGTCCGCGAACATCTGGCTCACCGACGTCGCCACCTTCGGCGAGATGAACGCCGTGTGGGACGCTTGGGTGGCCCCCGGCTGCACCCCCGCCCGCGCGACGGTCGAGGCCAAGCTCGCCGCTCCGCAATACAAGGTCGAGATCGCCGTCATCGCGGCGCGCTGAGGCCTGCCGGTGGAGTCCTCCGACGCGATCGTCGCGCGGTTTCTCGCGCTGCATCCGAAGCTGATCGATCTGTCCCTCGGGCGGATGGAGCGGCTGCTCGATGCGCTCGGAAACCCGCAGCGCCGTCTGCCGCCCGTGATCCATGTCGCGGGCACCAACGGCAAGGGCTCCACCGTCGCCTTCATGCGGGCGATCCTCGAGGCGGCGGGCCTGTCGGTCCACGTCTACACCTCGCCCCATCTGGTCCGCTTCCACGAGCGGATCAGGCTCGGCGCCCCGGGCGGCGGTCGTCTCGTCTCCGAGGAACGCCTCGTCGAGGCCTTCCGGCGCTGCGAAACCGTCAATGCGGGCGCGCCGATCACGGTCTTCGAGATGACGACCGCGGCGGCGCTGCTGCTCTTCTCGGAGCATCCGGCCGACGTCCTCCTCCTCGAAGTCGGCCTCGGCGGGCGCTACGACGCGACCAACGTCATCGAAAAGCCGCTCGTCACCGTCGTCACCCCGATCTCGATGGACCATTCGGAATTTCTCGGCGACACCGTCGCCAAGATCGCCGCGGAGAAGGCGGGCATTTTCAAGCGCGGCGTGCCCGCGGTCATCGCTCTGCAGAGCCATGGCGAAGCCGAAACCGTGCTCGAGCGCGAGGCCGCCCGCGTCGGCGCGTCGTCGATCGTCGTCGGCGGCCAACATTTCCACGTCCATGAGGAGCAGGGCCGCTTCGTCTATCAGGACGAGGACGGCCTTCTCGATCTGCCGCTCCCCCGCCTTTCGGGCCGGCATCAGCACGTCAATGCCGGGGCCGCGATCGCGGCGCTGCGCGTCGCGGGCTTTCCGGCGCTGCGTCCCGAGGCCTTCGAAACGGGCCTGCGCCGGGTCGATTGGCCCGCGCGCCTGCAGCGGCTTTCCAAGGGCCGCCTGCCGCCCATGCTTCCCGAAGGGGCCGAACTCTGGCTCGACGGCGGCCACAATCCCGACGGCGGCCGCGCCCTCGCCGCCGCCATGGCCGAATTCGAGGAGCGCAATCCCCGCCCTCTCGTGATGATCGTCGGGATGCTGGGCACCAAGGACGCGCAGTCCTTCCTCGGGGCCTTTTCCGGCCTCGCCCGCGAGGTCGCCGCCGTCACCATTCCCGGCCAGCAGGCCGCCCGTCCCGCGGCCGAAGTCGCGGCGTTGGCGACGGCGGCGGGTATTCCCGCTCATGTCGAGCCGAGCATCGAAGCGGCCTTGTCCGCCGTCGCGGCCCGCTCCTGGCCCGTGCCTCCCCGCGTCCTGATCGCGGGCTCGCTCTATCTCGCCGGCGAAGTTCTCGCGATCAACGGCACGCCGCCGGACTGAACGGCGAGTAGGACCCAACAATGCATGGGGTCAGATTTTTGTTGGATTTTCGCGAGTC
>CAYNUN010000148.1:2701-5596 GCA_964400345.1 uncultured Methylobacteriaceae bacterium | reverse complement strand
AGACGATACAGACGAGGAGAACGGCCAGAACGATGTCGTTCCGTCCGGAAACCAATCTCAGGAAGTTCTGCACGTCGTCTCCCGATCCATATGCTGCGGCGGCTCCGTTCAGAGTTCGAATTTGACGCGGCGCGGTTCGACCTGCGCCGCCTCGCTGCGCTCCCGGTCCGCCGCCTCGGCCGCGTCGCTCATCGCGATCGCCGCTTCGACCAGAGCCGCGAAGGACGCGGAGATCCGACGCAGCGCGTCGGCGTCGACGTCCGGCGGCAGCTCACGTTCCGCAGCCTCGAACGGCTCCGGCCCGAGAATGTCGAGAACGGCGGCGATGTCGGCTTCGTCGTAGATGCCGTCCTCGAGCGAGTCGAAGAGAAGCGGATCCGCGACCACGACGCCGTCCCGCACATCGAAGCCGAGCACGCCGCGGGCTTCGCTCTCGGGGAGCGGCGGCGCACGGTCGAGATCCGAACGCTGCGGCGTGACGGGGGCCGTTGCACGCGTGCGCGCGCCGTCATTGCCCGGCACGAAGATCGCATCGGCGGGCCGCACGGCAGGCCTAACCGCGGCAGGTTCCACCGCGGCGGGCACCACTGCCGCGGGCTCCACGCCGGGAGGCTGCGCCGCGGCGGGCGGCACCGAGGTCGGCGCAGCGGGCTGAGGCTGCGCGGCGGGCTTCACGGCGGGAGGCTGCGCCGCGACGGACGGCGCCGAGGTCGGCGCGACGGGCTGAGGCTGCGCGGCGGGCGGCTGATCGGGCGGCCTCCGGCCGCCTTCGCGGGGCGGAACCGAGGGCAGGGGGTCGTTCGGACGTCGCGGGGCGTTGCTGCCGGGGCGGAGGGATTCGAGCGATGCGGTCCGCATGTCGGGAACGCGGATCGGGCTGGGCGCCGGACCTTCCGAAGGCTCCACCGTGTAGCGCATCGCGAACTGCATCACGAGCGCGCCGAGATCGACGTCCGTCCGGCCTTCCCGCCGCGCATTGCGGACCTCGTCGCGGACGCTTTCGAGCAGCGCGCGGCGGTCGACCGTCTCGATCAGCGCCGCAAGGCGATCCTGATCGGCCTTGCGGGCGGAGTCCGCAAGGCCCTGAATGGCCTGATCGATCGGCCCGCCCTCGCGAAGCGCGCTCTCCAACTCGGCGTCGCTCAGGTCGCCGTCGCCGCCGAACAGACGCAGGAAGAACGAAGCGAGCGAGCTGAAGAAATCGAACACGGCCGTGAAGAAGGAGGTTTCGGTGCTCTCCTTCTCGGCCGCCGCCACGGCCAGGGCGTCGAGCCGCACGATCTCCGCGGCGAGGCTCGTGATCCGTGCGTTCAGGGCGTCGACCACGGCCGGATCGGGCGACGTCTCGGCCTGTTCGGCGGCGAGATCCGCTTGGGCCTGCGCCAGATCCGCGGCCGTCGCGCTGCGGATCGCTGCGATGTCGGCCGCAGTGGAACTCGTCGTGACCGTGCCGCGGCTGAAGGGCGGGTTGGAGGCGTCGGCCGAGACGGCCGCGTTGAAATCGGCCGCGGCATCATTGGAGCGGCCCGCCCCGCCGTCGACCTCGTCGAGGCGCAGAAGCATCAGGCCGTGCTGAGCCCGTTCGGAAGCGGTCCGGTTGCGGACGCGCTCGGCCGTCGCCGCGTCGATCGCCGCCGCGACGTCGAGGACGAGGTTGCGGATGCGGCCGTCGTCCATCGAACCGTCGACGACGGGCAATCCGAGATTGTCGTAGCTGCGCGCGTTGCGGAAGATCGTCGCGTAATCCGCGCCGGTGACGACGCCGTTCACCGCAAGATTCGACGGCGCGGCTGCGGGCGCGATGTTCAAAAGCTCATAAGCCGGCGAGGGGACGGCGGCCGGGCCGGAAACATCCTGAATGCCCGTCATCGTCCGCCCCCGTCACCCGTCCGGGCCTTGTCGGATTGCTTATGCGCGATCATGATTCCTCTCGACATCTTCGTCGACCAGATCGGCAAAGTATTCAACAATTTCCGTCGTCAGCGTGTGCAGCAGCGCACAGTAGCACCCGACTGCGAAGAGCAGGGTCTTTTTGAGCCGACGGCTTGCGGGGCGTTCGGCGATATATGCGAGAACGGCCTCATATCCGGCGGACCGGTCGTCGTCCTCGCCTTGTTCGGCGGTTTCGTCTTCACTCTCCTCGGCTTCATCATCGAGATCGATCGCGGGGCCGGGAAGGCGAGGCTTTTCCAGCAGCGGAATGAAGCGCGCGCTCGGCCAGCCCTTCTGCATTTCGGCATTGACCAGCAGCGCCAATTCGAGCGCCAGTCCCGACGGTTCGAAGCGCGGCGGCGGATCATTCGCCGCAGGCCGCGCGGCGGCGGTTTCGGCGGTTTCGGCGGCGAGGCGGCCCGGGCGGATCGCGCTTTCGGGTTCCGGACCGAGCGAGTCCGGTGCGGCGGGCCGTTCGGCGGTTTCCGTCCGGGGGCGGTCGCTCCGCTTCTCGATCGCGTTCGGTTCGTATCGCGTCGCGGCGGCGGCGTCGGCGGCGGCGACGACGGCATCGACCGCCGCGGCCGGCGCGTCTTCGGCAGAGGCGCGCGCGCCGGACACGGCGGCCGCGTCGGTCCCCGCAGCCGAGGGCGCGTCGTCCATCACGACGGCCGGACGCTTTTCGAAGGGCGCCGAGGCGGCTCCCCGTTCCTGCGGCGGCGGGGCCGGCTCGGATCGTCCGAGGTCGAGGATCATCCGCTGCCGGGCTTCGGCGAAGAGCGGCGAACGGATCGGCGGTTCGAGCCGTGAAGATGCGGCGGGGCGCGCGTCCTGCAAGGACGTGGGCGTCGAAGTCGCTGTCGATGTCGATGTCGATCTCGGCGTCGATGTCGCGGGCGGCACGGGCGTCGGGCGTGTGGGACCCAAACAACAGGCAGGCGCGGGCGGGGGGGCGGGGGGGGG
>CAYNUN010000148.1:0-2691 GCA_964400345.1 uncultured Methylobacteriaceae bacterium | reverse complement strand
CGACATCGACGAGGACGGCGAGGGCGATGCGGCGGGAGGCTGCGCCATGCGCGCGAGCGGGGGCTCCTGCGGCCCGGGCATCGGCGTCGGCACGCGCGCCGAGACGGGGAGCCCGAGATCGGCGGGTCGGGGAGGGGCGTTCGAAGCCGCGGCGGCCATGCCGCGCGAGGCCACGGGCGGCAGCGATTCCATGCGCTCCCGGCCTGCAGGAACCGGCACGGCGGCGCGTTCCCGAACCGGGGCTCCCGCCTCGTCCGACGCCGCGAGGGTCGCGGCCTGACGGGCGAGCAGTTCGGACATCATCATCTCGAACCGTGCCGCGAGCGGGCCGGCCGGAGGCTCAGCCATCGCGGCGCCCCGCGGGTGCGGCTTCCAGAGCCGGAGCGATCTTCTCGATGCGGCGGAGCATGAACTCCGTCACGTCCCCCGGCGGCGCCGCCTTGAAGGCGCGGAGAGCTTCGCGGGCCGCGGCCCGGTCCCCGCGTTCGATCGCGAGTTCCAATCTCTGGAAGTGAAGCGGCGCCCAATCGGGCACCAGGCGGGCGACGGTGTCCAAAAGCGTCTCCGCCCGATCCGGACGCCCGGCGGCACGCTCGCCGAGGGCGAGGCCGAACCAATAGGCGTGCCGCTCGGGCGCGAAAAGCGCCAGCGCGCCGAACAGCCTTCGTGCCTTCTCATGATGCCCCGCGCCGAGATGACGCGTCGCCAAGGCATAGATCGCATCGAGACGTTCGGGACCGACTCCGAGCGTTTCGGCGACGGTCATGCCCTTCATCAGCCCCGCATGGATATCCGCACCGCGGAGACCGACGGCGTCGGCGAAGGCGACGAAGGATTTCTCGAACAGAGCGAGCTCGGCGGCATCGAGACCGAGCGCGCCCTTGGCTGCGGCGGCCTCAGGCATCCGCGCCGCCCGACTCCTCGAGCTTCAGCGACGCGGCGGCCTTGAACCGCGCGATTTCGTCGAGCATGTTCCGGCGGCCGGAGTCGCGAGCGCACTCCTCCGCGGTTTCGAAATCGTCGATCGCGGCCTCGTAGACGCCGAGCATCAGTTGCGCCTTGCCGCTGATGAACCAGGCATGCGCATTCTCGGGATCGATGGAGGAGACCGACACCGCGATGCGCAGCGCGTTGATCGGGTCTTCGAGGTCGATCAGGCACTGGGCGAGACCGACGAGCGCCTCCATCCGGCCGGGCTGCAGCTCGACCAGAAAGCCGTAGATCTCGACCGCGTCGGCGACGCGATTGCGCCGATAGAGATCGATCGCCGTCGCGAGCCCCAGCCCATACAGCTTGGCCGAGAGTTCCAGCGCGCCTTCGGGCGTCAGGTTCCGGTTCGCGGAGGCCATGAGAGCCTCGAACTGTTCCGTCGACATGGTCATCGTGAGTTCCTTCGCCCGTCAGGGTCTGAAAATGATGTCGTTCATCTCTTCGCGCGCGGGTTCCGCGCGGCGCGCGCCCGGTTGCGTCGACGGCGCCGTTCTCCGGATACCTCCGGCATGCAGGGCGGCGCGTTCGACGAGGCGCCCGACGACGAGATCGAATTCGGCGTCGGATGCGTCGAGGGGGATCAGGTCCTCCACCACGAGCACGCGGCCGCGTTCGGCGGGCTGGAGCCGGAGGCCGCCGCTTTCCGCGTGCAGAAAGCCGAGATCACGGCGAAGAATCGCCGCGATCTCGCGCGTATCCGATGCGTCGTCGAAGCGGGCCGCCTCCACCGCGACGACGAGGCCCCTCTCGTCGGGCGACGGGCGGAAAGTGACGGTGCGGCCGTCGACGGCGACGTTCCATCGACCGTCGCGACCGCCGGCGGGGAGCGGACCCAATCGCAATCGGGTCCAGAGCCTCGCCAG
Source organism: uncultured Methylobacteriaceae bacterium (assembly GCA_964400345.1). GTDB lineage: Bacteria > Pseudomonadota > Alphaproteobacteria > Rhizobiales > Beijerinckiaceae > JAIXZO01. The sequence goes on along the minus strand of CAYNUN010000148.1, from coordinate 838 downwards.
AACGTCCTTCCAAGGGGAGCCGGATGCCTGCACCGCTTGGGTCCTTTCACTTTCCGCGCGTCACTGCGCCCATTTCGTCGGCCGTCACCTGTCCGATCTTGTCGAGGAACTCGATGACCTTCTGGATGAAGTTGTCGATGCCGCGCTTCACCTCGGTGACGACGTCCTTCTGACCGGTCGTCTGTTGCGCCTTGGCCTGCTCGCGCGCCGCATCCGCCTGAGCGCTCTGCGACTCGGAGGTCGCGATGGTGCCGCCGGCGTTCAACGACTTCTCGCCCGCGCCGGCGATCGTGCCGATGAATTCGTACTTCTTGAGCGGCGCCATCATGAAGTCCATCTGCTTCAGGACGGTCCCCATTTGAGGCGTGCCCTCGATATATGCGCTGCGGGCGTCGGCCTTGGCCTGCTTGACCGCCTTGGACGTATTCGCCGTCGTCTGCTTCTGAGCGTCCTGGAACGTCTCCTTCGCCAAATCGCCGAGATCGACGCCTGCGGTGATGCCGTTCTTGGCCGTGGTGATCTTGGCGGCGAAGTCCTGATAAGCCGTTTTGCCGATGACCTTCTCGAGAATTCCCGGCGTGTCCCCGACCGAACCGTAATTCTTTTGGAAAGTGTCGATGTCCGCTGCGGTCAGGGTCTTGTTCGCGGCCTTGTCGGCCAGCGTCTTCATGTCCGCCGACATCTTTTTGATGTTGTCGGACATTTCGGCCCCCGCCGTTTTGGCGGCGCCGTTCATCTGCTTCAGCTGATCGTTGAAGGTCTTCAGCGTTTCGCCTGCGGACGACTTCGCCAGCTTGAAGACGCTGACGCCCTGCATCACGCCGCCGAGGGTGCCGAG
>CAYNUN010000147.1:631-5596 GCA_964400345.1 uncultured Methylobacteriaceae bacterium | reverse complement strand
GCCAACCAACGCAGCCTGCTTTATCTCCCCGACCCGGCGTTCCACGCCGCCGAGACGCTCGGTATGGCGGGTTTCCGCGACGTGCGGATCCGGACCGCGGACGGGGAGACGATCGTCGGGCTGCACAAGCCCGCCGGAGCGGGCCGACCGACCGTGCTCTATCTCCACGGCAATGCGGCGCGCATGCCGAAGCTCGTGGAGCGGATGCGGCGGCTCGGCGGCGAAGACCGCGGCGTCCTCGTGATCGGCTATCGCGGCTATTCCGGATCGACGGGCTCGCCCACGGAAGAGGGCCTTGCGGAGGACGCACGCGCCGCCTTCGATTTCCTGCTGCGCGAAGGCGCGGAGCGGATCGTGGTCTATGGGGAATCGCTGGGGACGGGCGTGGCGGTACGCCTCGCGACCGAGCGCAGGGTCGCGGGGCTCGTGCTCGACGCGCCCTTCACCTCCACCGAGGCCGTGGCGGCGGGGCTTTATCCTTGGGTGCCCGTCTCGCTGCTCATGAAGGACCGTTTCAGGTCGGACGAGCGGATCGGACAGGTGAGCGCACCGCTTCTCGTCGTCCATGGCGACGCCGACGGCGTCGTCCCGTTCCGCTTCGGGGAGGCGCTGTTCCGCCTCGCGCCCGAGCCCAAACGCTTCGTCCGGATCCCCGGCAACGGGCATTCCGGCAATCTGGAAGCGGCTTGGGAGGAGGTCCGCGCCTTCATCGAGGCGGCGGCGCGGCGCTGACGCCTCAGCGCAGGCGCGCGAGGCCCGCCTTCGCGGCGGCGTTGTCGGGCTGGGCCGCCAAGGCGCGCTGGAAATTCTCCGCCGCCTTGGCGCGGTCGCCCTTGCGCTCGAAGGCCACGCCGAGGCCGACCCAGGCGTCGGCATTGCGGTTGTCGACGTTCAGGGCAGCGTTGAAGTCCTCGATCGCCTGATCGATGCGGCCGAGAATGATGAGGCTCTGCCCGCGCGCCTGATAGGGCGCGGCGGCGAAGGGATTGCGGTCGATCGCGGCGTCGAAGTCGTTGACGGCGCGGCGATGATCGCCCTGTCGCTGATGGATCAGGCCGCGCGCATGGACGAGCTGCGCGGATTCGGGGCGAAGACGGACGGCGTAATCGAGATCGGCGAGCGCGAGCTCGAACCGGTTCTGCGCGCGGTGAAGATTCGCGCGGCCGAGATAGGCGGGATCGTAATTCGGGTTGGACTGGATCGCGGCGGTGAAGTCCTGCAGCGCCAGATCCTCGCGGCCCTGCTGACGATGGGCGAGCGCGCGGTTGGTATAGGCTTCGGCGAAGCTCGGATTGAGCGTCAGCGCGCGGGTGAAATCCGCCAGCGCCTCGCCGTAACGGCCGATCCGGGCGAAGGCGGCGCCGCGCAGATTGAAGGCGACCGCGTCCTGAGGATTGCGGCGGATGACCTCGGTCAGCGCCTCGATATTCGTCGACTGGACGCCCTGCGTGTCGGCCGTGACCTCCGCGATCCCGGCCTCCTGCACCTGACGCCCGAACGACGCGCAGCCCGCGACGAACAGGCCGAGGCCGCAGGCGACGAGGACGCGCAGAGAGACGGAACGGGACGCGGGGGACATGGATCCTCGCAAGGCTCGAATGAACGGAAGGACCGTAAACGCGAACGGCGCCCTTCGGCTTACGCCGGGGCGCCGGATCCGGTTCGGACGGCCGCTTCGGCGGCCGTGCCGGAGACGATCAGCGGGCCTTCGGCTTCGGCGCGGGAAGCAGGCCTTCGCGCTGCATCTTCTTGCGCGCGAGCTTGCGGGCGCGGCGGACGGCCTCGGCCTTTTCGCGGGCGCGCTTCTCGGACGGCTTTTCGTAATGGCCGCGGAGCTTCATCTCGCGGAAGATGCCTTCGCGCTGCATCTTCTTCTTCAGCGCCTTCAGCGCCTGATCGACGTTGTTGTCACGAACGAGAACCTGCACGCGTCGTTTTCCCGTGTCTCGATTTCGAAAAAAGGTGGCTGTGCGCCGCATCACTGCGTCGCGATGTTGGTCGATGGCCTATCAGATCGAACCGGGCCTGTCCATACGAAGCACGGCTTCGGCCCGGTCTTTCTCCGAAGAGGCCGCGTCGTCCACATGGGTGACGTGCCCCATCTTCCGGCCCGGACGCGGCTCGCCCTTGCCGTAGAGATGGAGATGGGCGGACCTGTCGGCCGCGATGACGGGCCAGGCGTCGGCTTCCGAACCGACGAGATTGAGCATCCGGATGCGGCCGAGCCGTTCGGGCGAGCCGAGGGGCAAGCCGGCGACGGCACGGATATGCTGGGCGAATTGCGACGTCTTCGCCCCCTCGATGGTCCAATGGCCGGAATTGTGGACGCGCGGGGCGATCTCGTTGATGAGCACGCGCTCCGCCCCGCCCTCCTCCACGACGAACATCTCCACCGCGAGCACGCCGACATAATCGAGCGCCTCGATGATGCGGGCCGCGGCCGCGAGCGCCGCTTCCGCGGTTGCGGGTTCGGTCGACGCGGGAACGAGCGTTTCGGCGAGGATATGGTCGCGATGGATGTTCTCGCAGAGGTCGAATTCCACGACGGTTCCGTCGAGACCGCGCGCCGCGACGACCGACACTTCGCGGGTGAAGGGGACGAAGCTTTCGAGAATGCAGGGATGTCCGCCGACCGCGGCCCAGGCGGCGGCGGGATCGCTCCCCTCGCGGATCATCGCCTGGCCCTTGCCGTCATAGCCGAAACGGCGGGTCTTCAGCACGGCGGGGCGGCCGAGCTTCGACAGCGCGGCCTCGAGCGCGGGCAGCGAATCGACCGCCATGAAATCGGGCACCGCGAGGCCGAGATCGCGGAGAAAGGTCTTTTCGACGAGGCGGTCCTGCGTGCGCGCCAGAGCGGCCGGATCGGGCCGGACGGGGACGCGGGCGGCGAGAAAGGCCGCAGTGGCGGCAGGAACGTTCTCGAATTCATAGGTGACGACGTCGACATGCGCGGCGAAATCCGCCAAGGCGGCCTCGTCCTCGAAGGCCGCGACGGTGCGGGCGGCGCAGACGTCGAAGGCGGGACCGTCCGGCTCGGGCGCATAGACGTGGCAACGCAGCCCGAGCGGGGCCGCGGCAAGGCAGAGCATGCGGGCGAGCTGGCCGCCGCCGAGAATGCCGATCGTATCCCCGGGCTTCAGCATCAGGCGTCGTCGCTCGGCCGTTCCGCCACCGCGGCGGTCTGGCGGGCGCGCCATGCGTCGAGCCGTTCGGCCAGCGCCTCGTCGTTGAGCGCGAGCACGGCGGCGGCGAGCAGCGCGGCGTTGATCGCGCCCGGCTTGCCGATGGCGAGCGTGCCGACGGGAATTCCGCCGGGCATCTGCACGATGGAGAGAAGGCTGTCCTGCCCCGACAGCGCCTTCGACTCCACCGGAACGCCGAAGACGGGCAGGCTCGTCATGGCCGCGGCCATGCCGGGGAGATGCGCCGCGCCGCCCGCGCCCGCGATCACCACCTTGAAGCCCTGCGCCTTGGCGGTCTTCGCGAAGGCGTAGAGCCTGTCGGGCGTGCGGTGGGCGGAGACGATCAGCGCCTCATGCGGGACGTGCAGCGCGTCGAGGGTCTCGGCGGCATGGCGCATCGTGGCCCAATCGGACTGGCTGCCCATGATGATCGCCACGGGCGTGGTTCTGCCGTTCATGTTCGCCCCCGGCGAAAAAAGAGCGCGGAGTATAAGAAAAGGCGGCGCTCCCGCAACCGCGCGTCGGACGGGCTCAGGCGATGATGTCGGGCGTGAGCTGATCCTCGAGGAGACCGATGCGGTCCTTGAGCTGAAGCTTGCGGCGTTTGAGCCGCTGAATCTGCAGCAGATCGATCGGGCCGACGCGTTCGAGCGCGGCGATCGCATCGTTGAGATCGCGATGTTCCGTCCTCAACCGCACCAGTTCGGCGGCGAGCTCGGCCTTGTCCGGAGTCGAGGTGGAATCGAGCATCGCACGCTTTCGCGGATTTCGAACTCGGCGATTATGCCGTTCGAGGGCCGCCGCCCGCAAGCGCGGCGTGCCGCACGGGCGCAACGGTCCTTCCAAAGTCGCTCCTGACGATGCGATGATCGGATGCTAGGACCCCGAGCGGGGCCCGGGAGGACAATCGAGATGACCGCTCAGTCGAAGAGCCGCTACGCCGAAATCTACGCCGCCGCGAAGCGGGACCCGGAGGCCTTCTGGAGCAAGGCCGCCGAGGCGATCTCCTGGGTCAAGGCCCCGACCAGGGCCTTCGACGGCGCGCAGGGCGTCTACGGCCGCTGGTTCCCCGACGGCGAGCTGAACACCTGCTTCAACGCGGTCGACCGCCATGTCGCGACGCGCGGGACGCAGACGGCGCTGATCTACGACAGCCCGGTGACCGGGACGCAGCGGCGCATCACCTACAAGGAGCTGCTCGCCGAAGTGGAGGCGCTGGGCGCGGTGCTGCAGGACCGCGGCGTCGGCAAGGGCGACACGGTCATCGTCTATATGCCGATGATCCCGGAAGCGGTCGTCGCGATGCTCGCCTGCGCCCGCATCGGCGCGGTGCATTCGGTCGTGTTCGGCGGCTTCGCGGCCAAGGAACTCGCGACCCGCATCGAGGACGCGAAGCCGAAGCTGATCCTCGCCGCGTCCTGCGGCATCGAGCCGAACCGGATCGTCGCCTACAAGCCGCTGCTCGACGAGGCGATCGCGCTCTCCTCCGAGAAGCCCGACGCGGTCGTGATGTTCCAGCGCCCGCAAGCGGCCGCATCCATGATCGCGGGCCGCGATCACGACTGGGCGGAGGCCGTCGCCGCGGCCAAGGCCGCGGGCAAGAAGGCCCCCTGCGTGACCGTGAAGGCCACGGACCCGCTCTACATCCTCTACACCTCGGGCACGACGGGCCGGCCGAAGGGCGTGGTGCGCGACAACGGCGGCTATTGCGTCTCGCTCGCCTGGTCGATGCGCGGGCTCTACGACATCCATCCCGGCGAGGTCTTCTGGACGGCCTCGGACG
>CAYNUN010000147.1:0-621 GCA_964400345.1 uncultured Methylobacteriaceae bacterium | reverse complement strand
GTGGGCTGGGTCGTGGGCCACAGCTACATCGTCTACGGACCGCTCATCAACGGCTCGACCTCGGTGGTCTATGAAGGCAAGCCCGTGGGCACGCCGGACCCCGGCGCGTTCTGGCGGGTGATCGCGGAGACGGGCGCGAAGGCGCTCTTCACCGCGCCGACCGCGCTGCGCGCGATCAAGAAGGAAGATCCGAAGGCCGAACATCTCAAGAAATACGACCTGTCGGGCTTCCGCGCGCTGTTCCTCGCGGGCGAGCGGGCGGATCCCGACACGGTGAAATGGGCCGAGGACATCCTGAAAGTGCCCGTGATCGACCATTGGTGGCAGACGGAGACGGGCTGGGCCATCGCGGGCAACCCGCTCGGCCTCGGGGCGCTGCCCGTCAAGCACGGGTCGCCCACGGCGCCGATGCCGGGCTACGACGTGCAGGTGGTCGACGAGGGCGGCAAGCCCTTGGGGCCGAACACGATGGGCTCCATCGTGATCAAGCTGCCCCTGCCCCCGGGCAATCTGCCGACGCTGTGGAACGCGGACGACCGGTTCCGGCAGAGCTATCTGGAGACGTTTCCGGGCTTCTACAACACGTCGGATGCGGGCTTCATCGACGAAGACGGCTATCTG
>CAYNUN010000146.1:0-5640 GCA_964400345.1 uncultured Methylobacteriaceae bacterium | reverse complement strand
CGTGATGGCGCTGATGGACGGCTCGATGACGATCCACGGGATCATTACCGGACCGCAGGTGATGACGAAGAACCCCCAGCTGTTCTGGGGCATGATCGCCTCGATGTGGATCGGCAATCTGATGCTGCTGATCATCAATCTGCCGCTGGTCGGCCTGTGGGTGCGCCTGCTCAAGGTGCCTTATCGGCTGCTGTTCCCGGCGATCCTGCTGTTCTGCTGGATCTGCATCTATTCGATCAACAATTCGGTCGATCAGGTGATCATGACGGCGTTTTTCGGCTTCTTCGGCTATGCCCTGATCAAATTCGGTTTCGAGCCCGCACCGATGCTGCTGGGCTTCGTGCTGGGCAAGCTGATGGAAGAGAAGCTTCGTCAGGCGCTGATCCTGTCGCGCGGCAATTTCATGACCTTCGTCGAGCGGCCGGTTTCCGGCGGTCTCCTGCTCGTCGCCGCCGTCTTGATCGTCGTCGCCCTTCTGCCCGCCATCCGGCGGAGTCGCGACGAGGTCTTCACCGACTGAGCTGCAGCGGGGCTTGTTCCCTTCGCAGGGGCGCCCCACTTGTCGACAAGTCGCGCGCGTCGCAACGCGGCTCGCGAGTCCCAGGGGAGAAAACGAGAATGAAGTTCCTTGCCAAACTCGCCTTCGCGGCGGCGGCCCTCGCGGCCGGTTCCGTGTCGGCGCAGACCTATCCCGCCAAGCCCGTGACCATGATCGTGCCCTTCGCGGCCGGCGGTCCGACGGACGTGATCGCGCGCATCGTCGGCGAGCACATGTCCCGCACGCTCGGTCAGCAGATCGTGATCGAGAACGTCGCGGGCGCCGGCGGCACGACGGGCACGACCCGCGCCGCCCAGGCCGCCAATGACGGCTACACGATCATGATGGGCCATATGGGCACGCACGGCGCCGCCCCGGCCCTTTATCCGAACCTCCGCTATGACCCGACCAAGGATTTCGAGCCGATCGGCCTCGCCGCCGGCACGCCCATCCTGATCGTGGCCAAGAAGGCATTCCCCGCGAACGACCTCAAGGGCTTCGTCGACCATGTGAAGGCCAATGCCGACAAGATGAACAAGGCGCATGCAGGCGTCGGTTCGGTGTCGCATTCGACCGGCATCCTGCTCGGCTCGCTGATCGGCGCGAAGACCGCGCAGGTTCCCTACACGGGAACGGGCCCGGCGCTGAACGACCTCATCTCCGGTCAGGTCGACTTCATGACGGACCAGATCGTCAACGTCGCCGAGCAGATCCGCGCGGGCACCATCCGCGCTTATGCGATCGCGACGCCCACGCGTTCGCCCGCGCTGCCCGACGTCCCGACCACGACCGAGGCCGGGCTTCCGCAGTATCAGGTGAGCGCCTGGAATGCGATGTTCGCTCCCAAGGGCACGTCGGCCGACGCGGTCGCCAAGCTCAACGATGCGCTGCGCAAGGCGCTCGCCGACGAGGCGACCCGCAAGCGCCTTCTGGATCTCGGCGCGGTTCTTCCGACCGCCGAAGAGCAGACGCCCGCTTGGCTCGGCGCCTTCGTCGCCAAAGAAGTCGAGCGCTGGACGCCCGTGCTCAAGGCCGCGCGCTGATCCTTCGCCGGATCTCCTGACGATGAAGGGCGGGTCTCGGACCCGCCCTTTTTCTTTGGAGCTGCAGTGCGCGGCCCGGCGGGCTCAGCGGATCAGGGATTTGGCGAAGTCCGCCCATGTCTCGAGGTCGCGGAGAATGTAGCCGGGTCCCGACCGTCGGACCAATTGTTTGCTCTCGAGCTGCAGAAGCTTGCGCCGAACGGTCTCGCGCGGGAGTGACGTCATGGAGCTCAAGGACGTCACGCTCACCGACTGGATCGTCAGCAGATCGGTCCCGCCGATGCCGACATTGAGATTTCCGAGCGCCAGAAATATCAGTGATTGCTCGTAATCGAGCTCCAGACGGCTCTTATTGCGCGAAAAGGCCGCGACGAGCCTCCCCACGCCTTCCGACAGAGACATGATTTCAACGGCGTGACTCATCGGCTTCCACCCTCCAAGGGGAGAAGACATATCAGCAAGAAATGGCGCTGTACACAACCGCAGGCGATTAAGTCGCCCCGGAATACAATCAACCGTTCAGGTCGGGCTCAGGGCCTCCAGTCGCCCAGTCGAGAAGTGCAACGGTATGGACGATCGGGATGTCGCGACCGCGGAGCGCGAGTCCTTTGCCGATCTGCTTCATGCAGCCGATGTTGCCCGTGGCGACGATTTCAGCGCGAGTCTTCTCTATATTTTCGATCTTTCTTTCGCGCAGCCGCTCGGCAATTTCCGGTTGGAGGATGTTGTATGTTCCCGCCGATCCGCAGCAGATATGCCCTTCGGGCACGTCTCGGACGACATAGCCCGCCGCGACGAGAAGTTTCTTCGGCAGGTCGGTGATCTTCTGCCCGTGCTGCATCGAGCAGGCCGAGTGATAGGCCACGACCTTGCCCGGCCGGACCTTGATCTCCGGCAGGCCGAAGGCGTCGATCACCTCGGTCACGTCCTTGGCCAGCGCGGAGACGCGGGCCGCCTTCTCGGCATAGTCCGGATCGTTCCGGAACATGAAACCGTAGTCCTTGATCGTCGTTCCGCAGCCCGAGGCCGTGATGACGATCGCGTCGAGCCCGTCTCCTTCGATCTCGCGCGTCCAAGCGTCGATGTTCCGCTTGGCGAAGGCATGGCTCGCCTCGTCCCGGCCCATATGGTGGACGAGAGCGCCGCAGCAGCCCTCGCCCTCGGGCACCACCACTTCGAGACCCATCCGCGTCATGAGTCGGACGGCCGCTTCGTTGATCCCCGGCTCGAGCACGGGCTGGGCGCAGCCGCCCAACACCGCGACGCGACCCTTGCGGGGCGCCTCGGCCGGAATGGTCTGCGGCGTTTCGAGGACCGAGCGCGGAGGCAGCGTCATGGGCGCGAGATCGATCATCGCCCCGAGGCGCCGCCCGATCCCCGGAATCCGCCGCAGCGCGGGCGCGAAGGGCTTGCTCAGAACCGCGCCGAGCACGGCGAGGCGGAACCGCCCCGGATGGGGAAGCACCGTTTCGAGGACGCGGCGGAGCAGGCGATCGAAGACGGGCCGCTCATAGGTCTCCTCGATATGCGCGCGCGCATGATCGACGAGATGCATGTAATGCACGCCCGAGGGGCAGGTGGTCATGCAGGAGAGGCAGGAGAGGCAGCGGTCGACATGCTGCACGACCTCCTTCGTGGCCGGCCGGCCGTTCTCGAACATGTCCTTGATGAGATAGATGCGCCCTCGCGGCGAATCGAGTTCGTCGCCGAGCAGCAGATAGGTCGGGCAGGTTGCGGTGCAGAAACCGCAATGCACGCAGGTCCGGAGGATCTTTTCCGAGGCCTGCATGGCCGGGTCGGCGAGGCGCTCGGGAGTGAAATTGGTCTGCATCGATCAGATCCCCGCATACATGCGGCCGGGGTTGAAGAGACGGTCGGGATCAAGGCTCGTCTTGATCCCGTCCGTTGCGGTCCTGAGAGCGGGCGGCAGAGGCTCGAACACGTCGACGGCCGCACGGACGTCCATCGGGGCGCGGATCAGCGTCGCATGGCCTCCGGTCCCCGTGAGCGCCGTGCGGATCGCCGCACTTCCCGCATCGCCCGCAGCTTCGGTCGCGACCCAGACGAGCCCCCCGCCCCAATCGAAGAAATGGCGGATCTCGTGCTCCGCGCGCAGGCGCTCCACGAAGCTCGGGGCCTTGGAGGGCGCGATCGATACGCGCCACACCGCCTTGTCGCGCGGCTCGACGAGGAAGGCGGCGTCCCGCACTCGGCGCCAGAGGTCTGCGGCGGGTTTCCCGTCCAGAAGATCGACCGAGCCGAAAGGCTTCAGCAGCGTCCTGAGCCGCTCCTTCCGATAGGCGACCGAGGGAGCGAAGCCTTCGATGCGCAGCAGCGTCGTCGGGACGCGGTCGATCCCGGCGGGCAGATGCGCCGCGCCCGTCACTTCGAAGGGAGAGCCGAGTCCTGCCGCAAGCGCGGCGACGGCGCGCGCATCGTCGAGGCCGTGCAGGATCAAGGTCGCGTTCGCTTCGGCCACGGGCAGGATCTTGAAGATCACTTCCGACATCACGCCCAAAGTGCCCCAGGAGCCCGCCATCAGCTTGACGAGATCGAGGCCCGTGACGTTCTTCATCACGCGTCCGCCGTTCTTCACGATCTCGCCGCGCCCGTTCACGAAACGGACGCCGATGAGAGAATCGCGGCAGGCTCCCGCGGAGATCCGGCGCGGGCCGGACAGATTGCCCGCCGCTACGCCGCCGATCGTCGGCCCGCCTTCGCTGCCGAGGATCGGGCGGTAGTCGATCGGCTCGAAGGGGAGCATCTGGCCCTTGTCGGCCAACGCGGCTTCGATTTCGACGAGCGGCGTCCCGGCTCGCGCTCCGATGACCAGTTCGGCGGGCTCATACAGCGTGATGCCGGTGAGCTTGGCGGTGGAGAGCGTGGCGGAGGCCGTGGTCGGGCGGCCCAGTCCGGTCTTGGTCCCGCGGCCCTCCACGGCGACGGGCATCTTCGCGGCGCGCGCTTCGGCGACGGCTGCGGCGAGTTCGGCTTCGGTGGTCGGCTCGGAGACGGCGGTCATGCGCGGACGGGTCCAGGGGACGGAAAACGGAGCGGGGAGAGACGCGGTGATCGGCGCGGCGGGTCAGGCCGTGATGCGCCGATCGAGCGGGAAGACCTTGGCGGGATTCAGAAGCCAGGACCGGTCGAAGACGCCGCGCACGCGCATCTGCTGGTCGAGATCCTGCGGCTCGAACTGCACGTTCATCAGGTCGCGCTTTTCGATGCCGACGCCGTGCTCGCCGGTGAGGCAGCCGCCGACTTCCACGCAGAGGCGGAGAATGTCGTTGCCCGCCTCCTCGGCCTTGCGGGCCTGATCCGGATCGTTGACGTCGTAGAGAACCAGCGGATGGAGATTGCCGTCCCCCGCATGGAACACGTTGGCCACGCGCAGGCCGTAGCCCTTCACGATCTCGTCGATGCGGCGGAGCACTTCCGGCAGGCGGCCCGTGGGGATCGTGCCGTCCATGCAGATATAGTCCGCCACGCGGCCCGTCGCGCCGAAGGCCGATTTGCGGCCCTTCCAGATCGCCGCGGTCTCCATCGCGGATTTGCTCTCCTTCACGGTCTTCACGCCGTGGCGTCTGGCGATCTCGACGATGCGGCCGAGGGTGAAGTCCATCTCCTCGTCCGAGCCTTCGACTTCGATGATCAGCAGCGCTTCGACGTCGAGCGGATAGCCCGCATGGGCGAAGGCCTCGCAGATCTCGATCGCGGGCTTGTCCATGAATTCCATGGCGACGGGGATGATCCCCGCGCCGATGATGGCGGCGACCGCCGCGCCCGCCTGCTCGCTCGTCTCGAAGCCGAACAGGACGGGCCGCGCGCCTTCGGCCGCGCGCAGGATGCGGACCGTCGCTTCGGTCACGATGCCGAGCTGGCCTTCCGAGCCGACCACGAGGCCGAGGAGATCGTAGCCGGGCGCGTCGAGCGCATCCCCGCCGATCTCGACGACGGTCCCGTCGACCAGCACCATCTTGACGCCGAGCACGTTGTTCGTCGTCACCCCGTATTTCAGGCAATGCGCGCCCCCCGAATTCATCGCGATATTGCCCGCGA
>CAYNUN010000145.1:0-5643 GCA_964400345.1 uncultured Methylobacteriaceae bacterium | reverse complement strand
GATCGCTTTTGTCGATGTTTTTAATTTTGTATTGTGAGCTTCTCTTTGAATGGTGATGCCCGATTTGGCCAGTTGTAGGCTCAGATGAACAATCTGAGTTCCGGCATTTTTACCGATATGAAGGAATACGATGTTCTTTCTTTCATCGCATTCAACCCGTTCCATATCCCAGGACTTTCCACATCGACAGCCCTTCTGCCGACTTCCATCTAGAAAAGCACGGCACGATCGGCGCCCGCCGCGGAATCGCGCGGCCGCTGAAGTGCGGCCGCGCATATCTTACGCATCGTGTCTTGCGCAAGGCTTCGGGCGCTTTGGGACGTCGCCGACCGCGGTCGGCGATCTTCCCGCCCGGCGCGATCGCCTCTTACTCCTCGTAGGTCACCGCGCCGCGGCCGAGCAGCGTCTCTTCGAGGATCGTGTCGAAGATGCTTTCGATCTCGGTGAAATGCGTGCGCATTCCGACCACGGGCTTGATCAGCCCGCGCGCCATGACTTCCATGGTCTCGATCAGTTCGGTGCGGGTCGAATGGCGCGAGCCCGTCACCACCTTCTCGGTCAGCATCATCTGGCGCGGATTGATCGACATGTCGCCCTTGCCCACGCCGATGATGACGGCGCGGCCGCCCGTGGCGAGGCTGTCATACGCGGCCTGAAACGTCGCGCCGTGTCCCACATAGTCGACGGCGGCGTTGACGCCGCGGCCGCCGGTGAGGCGCTTGACCTCGGCCGCCACGTCGGGCGTCCGCTTGACGTTGACGAGTTCGTCCGCGCCCCACTCCTTCGCCAAGGCGAGCTTCTCGTCCGATACGTCGACGGCGATGATCCGCGCGCCGAACAATTTGGCGACCTGCAGTCCGTGGATCCCGACGCCGCCGCCCGCCCCGATCAGCATGACGGTATCGTGCGGGTTGATCTTCGCCCGCTCCCGCATGCAGTGCCAATTGGTGTTCACGGCGTCGGTCGCCATCGCCGCCGCCTCATAGTCGAGACCGTCGGGGATCGGCAGAAGATTTTCCGCGGGCAGGCAGACATATTGCTGGAAGCCGCCGTCGCGATGCACCCCGACGAAACCGCCGAAGTTTTCGCACAGCGTCTCGCGGCCTCCCCTGCACCAGCGGCAGCGGTTGCAGGTGAGATAGAAATAGGATGCGACGCGGTCGCCCGACTTCAGAGCCGTGACGCCCTGCCCGACATCCACGATGTCGCCCGCGAGTTCGTGCCCCATCACGCGCGGCGCTTCGCCTCCGAAACTGCCCGTCCGCATGTTCAGCAAGGTCAGGCCGACGGCGGCCGACTTCACCTTCAACAGGGCTTCGCCCGGACCGGGTTTCGGTATCGGCCGCTCGTGCAGCTTGGACCGCTCGCTCCAGCGTTCGACCACCATCGCCTTCATCTGCATATCTCCTCGTGTTCCGGTATCCGCGCGCGATCGAACGCCGCTATTGGAAGAATTGGATCAGGTAGCGCGTGGTGATCGGGAAGAAGTAGACGATCGCCACCACGGTCAGGAGCATCACGCAGAAGGGCGCGGCGCCCAGGAAGATCATCGACATGCGCACGGGTTCGCGCGGGATCACGGCTCTGACCGCGTAGACGACGAGGCCGAAGGGCGGCGTCAGAAGTCCCGCTTCGATGGTCAGGATGCCCATCAGCGCGAAGGCCAAAGGATCCACGCCGATCTTCATCGCGATGGGTGCGAAGATCGGCACGGTGAGAAGCATGATCGAGATGGAGTCGATGATCGTGCCGAGGATCAGCCAGACGACGACCATGAAGATCAGCATGCCTTCCGGCGACATGCCGCTGCCCGTGATCATCGCCTGCAGCTGATTCCCGATGCCGCTCATCTGCAGCGTGCGCGAATAGAGCTGCGCGGCGAACACGATGATCATGAGCGGGGTGGCCGTGCGGCCCACCGACAGGACGGCCTTGTAGATGTCGTCGCGCGTCATGCCCTTCACGAGCCCGACCGCGAGCGCCACCAGCGCGCCGATGCCCGCGCCCTCCGTGGGCGTGAAGAGCCCGGCCCAGATGCCGCCGAGCGCACCGCACACGATCGCGATCAGCCCCACGACGCTGATCGTCATGTCGCGCCCCGAGGGACCCTTCGCTTCGACCGTCGATTCGCTCGTCTCGGCGACGCCGTGTCCCACGATGTCCGGCCGGACGATCGAGATCGCGAAGATGTAGGCGGCCATCAGGCTCGCCAGAATGAAGCCCGGAATGATGCCGGCCAGAAAGAGATGACCGATGGACAGGTCCGTCAGGATGCCCCAGACGACCATCAGGATGCTCGGCGGGATCAGCATGCCGAGGCAGGCGCTGCCGCTGATCAGCCCGAGCGAGAAATGCGGATCGTATCCCGCCCGCTTCATCTGCGGATAGGCGATCGCCGTGAAGGTCGTGGCGGAGGCGAGGCTCGTGCCGGACACGAAGGCGAACACGACGTTGCCGAGCACCGTCGCATAGGCGAAACGCCCGCGCAGGCGCTTCAGTCCGCGGTCGATGCCCCAATAAAGATCATAGGCGATGCCTGATCTTGCGATGAATTCGCCCATCAGCAGGAACAGGGGAACGACGGCGAACACGTAATCGCGCAGGGCGTTGTAGGCGGTCGTGCTCAGGAATGCGATCGAGATTTCGATGTCCTGGGTCGCCATGAAGATCGCGACCAGGCTGACGACGCCGAGCGATACGGCGACTTCGACGCCCGCGAAGACGAGGAACAGCAGCAGCCCGAGGACGAGCAGAGGAGCATAGGCTTCCATGGAGGTCACTCGATTCAGATGTGCTGTTGGGGCGGAAGCGTCGGGTCATCGTACCGGGCCCAGGCGGGATCCACGGCGAGTTCGACGATCCTGAGCACATAGTAGAAGGCGGCCATCCAGCAGCCGATCACGACGGAGAACCGGCCCGGCCAGGCGGGAACGTCGACGACGCTCTCGCCTTCCATCTCGTTGTTCACCCATGCGGTGATGGCGGGCTCCAGCGCGCCGAGGCCGACGGCGAAGAAGAACAGCGCTCCGAGCACCGCGCCGAGAATGCCGATCCTGTCCGCGGCGGCCTTCGGCAAGGCTCCCACCATGATGTCCACGGCGAGCATGCTGCGTGTCCTGACGGCGAAAGGCAGCTGCAGGAAGACGATCACGATCAGCAGATTGCGGATGTATTCGGCCGTTCCGTAGAACTTGAACCCGAACAGACGCGCGCTGATCTCCACGAGAATGAAGAAGGAGGCCCCGAAGGCGCAGAAGGCCGTCAGCACCATCATCAGGCGGGCGGACGCGTCCATGCCCCGCAAAATCTTGACCATCACAGCCCCCCGAGCCGAAATGAAGGAGCGGGCGGGTCGAGACCCGCCCGCCGTCGGTTCAGTCGAGCTTCGCCTTCACCGGCCACTTGTAACCGGCGGCCTCGGTCGCGGCGATGTAGGACTGCATCACCTTGCGCATCGGGACCTTGTTGTCGTTCTCGAACTTCTTGGCATGCGCGGCGGTGCCCGCCACCAGCATTTCCGCCCAAGCCTGACGTTCGGGTTCGGGGACGGTCACGACGTTGATGCCGCGGCTCTTGATCGCCGCGAGCGTCCTGTCGCCGACTTCGCGCGTGAACACGCCGGCCCGGCCTTCCATGTCGCGGCCGACCTGGACGATGATGTCCTGCACGTCCTTGGGCAGGCGGCCGAAGCGGCGCTCGTTCACCGTCAGCGAGGTGACGGTCATCGAGCCGAAGGAGGCGTCGACGAAATTGGGCGCCACTTCGAACAGTTTCAGCGAGTCCATGACCGACAGGAAGATGATCATCGAGTCGATCAGGCCCGTCTGCAGCGAGGTGTACATGTCGGGGCCGGGGACGGAGACGGGAAGCGCGCCCGCATTCTCGACCCAGAAGGCGTTCGGACCCGCCGCTCCGATCTTGCGGCCCTTCACCTCGGCGGCCTTGCCGATCGGGGTGCGCGCGACGAGGTTGTAGGGCTCGAACGGAACGAGCGCGAGGAGCCTCTGCCCATGGCCTTCGAACTGCTTGCCGAGTTCCGGATTGGAGTCATAGACCTTGCGGGTCGCCTTGACCGAAACATCGGGGTCGCTCGGACCGAACGGCAGGTACATCGGGAAATTGTTCAGCGCGAGGCGCTGCGGCTCGTGGCAGATGCAGAAGATGCCGATGTCGACGATGCCGTTCTTCACCGATTCCAGGACTTCGTTGGTCTTGGCCACCGATCCCGAAAAGCCCTCGATGAATTCGATGTCGTGACCCGTCTTCTCCTTCACCCGCTTCTTCACTTCGGGAATGAAGTAGTTCTGGGTCAGTTGGATGAAGTGCCAGCTCGGGCTGTGCCCGGATGCGATCTTCAGCGTGATTTTCTCGGCGGCCGCTTCACCGGCCCAACCGAAGCTTCCCATCACCGCGGCTGCGGTGAGGAGCCATCCCTTGACGCTCATCATGTTTCTCTCCCGTTGACTCGTCCGACCGCGTCCCATCTTCGGGGATCATCGGCGAGCACCGGGAAGCCGGCACTTGGACCGAGCGAGATGCAATTTAGCGATCGATAATTTAGAGTGTCAAGCGACGGCTCGCGTGTCTCGGCGGCACTCCATGTCCTTGTGCGATAATCGCGTTCGACGTGCCATGCTCACGCATCGACGGCGAGGCTCAGGAGCCCCGTCGTCGGGTCTTCCGGAAGCAGGACGAGGGCGAGGTCGCGGGCTTTTTCGGACGGGACGGAGGCGCGCGGCCCGACGAAGGTCTCCGCCGCGGCCGAAAGCAGCCGCTCGGAATCGGCCCCGAACCAGCGATGAGATGTGCCGTAGCTCCAGTCGAGCCATGCCGAAAGGCGGCCCGCCGAGACGTTCGCCCCGGTGATCCAGCCGATCGCGTCGGTCGCCGCCGGGCTCAACCTGCCGCCGGTTCCGTCTTCGGCGAGGACCACGCCGTATTGCGCGGCCTGCAGCGGCGCTTCGACCAGGCGGAACCTCAATTCGCTGCGCAGCAGATGCTCGACGCAATAGGCGAGGAGTTCGTCGTGTCCGGGGCGCCGTGCCGCGAAAAGCGCCCATCGCAGATGGTTCTGCGCCTCCGCCGTGAGCCGTCGGCCGGGGAATCGTCCGAGCCCCGCGCGTGAGAGCGCCTTCTCCAGCGTCGCGTCGGGCTTGCGGAACCACGCCTTTTCGATCCGGTCGATCCCGAATCGCGCCCGAAGCGCGGGATCACGCGTCGGGGTGAAGGGCGGCGCTTCGGGCGTCTCGTATTTGGACGTGTCGAACAGGTCCGGCCCGCAGCTCTCCAATTCATATTCGAAGAACATGTCGCCGAGCGTGTCCTCGAGGCCGAAACGGCCGACATAGTGCGGCCAACCGCAACCCAGCAGAGCGGAGAAGTAATCGGTGCCGCGATGGACATCGACCTCGCGGACGCTCCGGACGGAGGCCTTCGGAGCGATGACGGCGTCCACGAGCGCGTGGAGATTGCAGAAACGGAGAGCGTCGGAGCGCATGGTCGGTCCTCCTCGCAAGGGGCAGGAAATCCGCTGACAGACGATGCGAACGCATCTAAGATCAGCACAGAAACTCTATAGGCACAGTAATTAGATGGGCACAGAAACCATGTCAACACCCGAACGCGAAGACGACGCACCCCTGC
>CAYNUN010000144.1:0-5645 GCA_964400345.1 uncultured Methylobacteriaceae bacterium | reverse complement strand
TACGCAAGGAAGCGCATTGACCCGGACGGATGCGGGGCCTTACAGGACGCGGGTGGAGAGGACGAGGAGCCGACCGTGAGTTATCGGGCCGTGACGCGGGACATCGAAGTGATCGTCACGCCGAGCTATCTCGAACACGAGTCCTCGCCCCGCAGCGGGCGCTGGTTCTGGGCCTATGACGTCGAGATCGTCAATCGGGGCGACGAGGCGGTGAAGCTGCAGGCGCGCTATTGGCGCATCACCGACGCCAACGGGCAGGTGCAGGAGGTCCGCGGCGAGGGCGTGGTGGGCAAACAGCCGGTCATCCGGCCCGGCGAGACGTTCAATTATACGAGCGGCTGCCCGCTCGGCACGCCCGAAGGCATCATGGTCGGGCAGTATTTCATGGTCTCGGCCTCGGGCGAGACCTTCGCCGTGGACATACCCGCCTTCTCCTTGGACGGTCCCCGAGACGGACGGCGCGTGCTTCACTGAGCCCGCGCCGGCGAAAGGACGCATGATGCTCGACACGGTTCTGACGATCCTCGAAAGGCTCGTCGCCTTCGACACGGTGTCGGACCGGTCCAACCTGCCTTTGCAGGATTGGGTGCAGGCGCGGCTCGAGGCGCAGGGCGTCTCCGTGATCCGCGTGCCGAACGCCGCGGGCGACAAGGCGACGCTGTTCGCCACCATCGGCCCCGCGACGGACGGCGGCATCGTGCTCTCGGGCCATACCGACGTGGTGCCCGTCGCGGGACAGAACTGGACGGGCGACCCGTTCACGCTGCGCGTCGAGGACGGCCGGGCCTATGGCCGGGGCGCGGTGGACATGAAGGGCTTCGCGGCGGTCGTGCTGGCGCTCGTGCCCGAGATGCAGGCCGCGGGGCTGCGTCGGCCCATCCATATCATGCTGTCCTATGACGAGGAGACGACCTGCCTCGGGGTCGTCGACACGATCGCCCGCATGGGCACGGACCTGCCGCGCCCCGGCATCGTCATCGTGGGCGAGCCGACCGATCTGCAGGTGGCCGACGCGCACAAGGGCGCAAGCTGCTTCTTCACCGAGATCCGCGGGCATGAGGCGCATTCCTCCAAGCCGAATCTGGGGGCCAGCGCGATCCTCGGCGCGGTCGAATTCATCAACGAGCTGGAACGCGCGGCGGCCGATCTGCGCGCGGCGGGGGACGCGTCGGGCCGGTTCGATCCCGCTTACGCGACGCTGCATGTCGGCAAGATCAACGGCGGCAACGCCCGCAACATCGTGCCCAATCTCTGCACGATCGACTGGGAGATCCGCGGCCTTCCGGACACGGACGCCGCGGCCGTCGCCCGGCGCATCGCGCGCCATGCCGAAGAGGTGGTGGTCCCCAAAATGTCGATCCACGGGCATCCGAGCTCGGTGACGACGACCATGGTCGTGGACGTGCCGGGCCTCGCCCCGATGACGGGCTCCCCCGCCGAGACGCTCGCGCTGCGGCTCGCGGGCAAGAACGCCACGATCACGGTGCCTTACGCGACCGAAGCGGGGCATTTCCGGCGCAAGGGCCTTCCCACCGTCGTCTGTGGGCCGGGCAGCATCGATCAGGCGCACCAGCCGGACGAATATATCGCATTGTCCCAGCTCGAACGCGGCGTGACCTTCATCCGCGGCGTCATCGAAGAGGCGCGGCGGTAAGGGGCCCGACGGGCCCCGTCGCTTCAGGGCGTCGAGCCCGCACCGTCGCCGTCGGTCGCGCCCACCTCTTCCGGGGCCACGTGGTAGCGCGTCGAACAGAATTCGCAGGTGACGCCGATGGCGCCGTCGTCGCCGACCATGGAGCGGCGCTCCTCCGGCGCGAAGCTGCGCAGCATGCCGAGAATGCGCTCGCGCGAACAGCGGCAGCGCTCCGCGACGTGCCGATCCTCGAACACCTTCACGCCGCGCTCGTGGAAGAGGCGGAACAGAAGCTCCTCGCTCGTCAGCGTGGGGTCGAGAAGCTCGTGGTCCTCGACCGTCTCCGCCAGAGAACGCGCTTCGACCCAGGCGTCGTCTTCCTGGGCGCCGAGAATGGTCGCGCCTTCGGGCGCGTCGCCGGGATGAAGATCGGCGAGGCGCATGCGGTCGGGCGAAGTCGGGATGAATTGGACGAGCAGGCCGCCCGCCCGCCATGCGGGCTTCGCGCCGCCGCCATGGGGCAGGATCTCGCCGACGGCGAGACGCACGCGGGTCGGGATCTGTTCGGACTGCAGGAAATAACGGTGCGCGGCCTCCTCGAGCCCCAGCCCGTCCAGCGCGACGATGCCCTGATAGCGGGACATATGCGCGCCCTGATCGATGGTGAGGCCGAGATGGCCCTTGCCCAACAGCGCCGCGGGGGAGAGGTCGCCCGCGGCGAGGACCGCATCCCGGTCGAAGCGGGCATAGGCGCGGACCGAGTCGGGCAGGTCGAAATCCACCACCATCATGTCGACGAGCCCGTCGGACTTCGTCTGCAGCTGGAAGCGGCCTTCGAATTTCAGCGAGGAGCCGAGCAGCACCGCGAGCGCCGCCGCCTCGCCGAGAAGGCGGGAGACCGGATGAGGATAATCGTGGCGGGCGAGGATCGCATCGATCGCCGGGCCGAGACGCACGCTGCGTCCGCGCACGTCCAACGCCTCGACGGCGAAGGGGAGGATGCGATCGTCGGGCGCGGCCCGGACGTCGTCGGTCATCGATCGAGCGCTCCGAGGCACCAGGCCAGAATGCCCTTCTGGGCATGGAGGCGGTTCTCCGCCTCGTCGAACACCACCGATTGCGGCCCGTCCATGATCTCGTCCGTGACCTCCTCGCCGCGATGGGCGGGAAGGCAATGCATGAAGATCGCCTCGTCGGAGGCGGCCCGCATCAGCTTCGCATTCACCTGATAAGGGGCGAGGAGATTGTGCCGGCGACCCGCATCCTCGTCGCCCATCGAGACCCAGCAGTCGGTGACGACGGCGTCGGCCCCGTCCACGGCGTCGAAGGCGTCCTTGGTCACGGTGACCTTGGCCCCTTCGCGCCGCGCCCAGGAGATGAGCTGCGCGGGCGGCGCGAGTTCGTCGGGCGTGGCGATGGTGAGGCGGAAGTCGAAGCGCGCGGCGGCATGGACCCATGACGCCAGCACATTGTTGGAATCGCCCGTCCAGGCGACGTGGCGTCCGCGGATCGGCCCGCGATGCTCTTCGAAGGTCATCACGTCCGCCATGACCTGGCAGGGATGCGAGACCTTGGTGAGCCCGTTGATGACCGGGATCGTCGCATTTTCCGCCAGCTCCTTGACGGAGGCGTGATCGAGCGTGCGGATCATGATCGCGTCGACGAAGCGGGACAGCACGCGGGCGGTGTCCGCGATGGTCTCGCCGCGGCCGAGCTGCATTTCCGCGCCCGTCAGCATCAGCGTCTCGCCGCCGAGCTCGCGCATGCCGACGTCGAAGGAGACGCGGGTGCGGGTCGAGGGACGATCGAAGATCATCGCCAGCGTCTTGCCGACGAGAGGGCGATCCTTCGCGATCTCGCCCTTCTTCCGCCGGGCCTTGATGGCGGCCGCCCCGTCGAGCACGCGGCGCAGTTCCTCGCCCGAGAAATCGGACAGGTCGAGGAAGTGTTTGACGGTCCCGCCGCTCATTCCGCCGCTCCTTGAGCCTCGGCCGCCTGCGCGGCTTCGATCCGGGCGCAGGCGCGATCGAGACGGCCCATGGCGTCGGCGACGATCGCCTCGTCGATGATCAGCGGCGGCAGGAGGCGGACGACGTTGTCGCCTGCGCCGACCGACAGCAGCTTCTCCGCGCGCAGCGCCGCGACGAGATCGGTGTTGACGCATTTCGTCTTCACGCCGAGGAGCAGGCCTTCGCCGCGTACGTCCGCGATCACCGAGGGATGCCGGTCCTTCATTTCGGCGAGACGCTGCTTCATCAGCAGCGACATGCGTTCGACATGGTCGAGGAAGCCCGGCTCCAGCACGACGTCGAGCACGGCGTTGCCCGCCGCCATGGCGAGCGGATTGCCGCCGTAGGTGGTGCCGTGCGTGCCCGCGGTCATGCCCTTGCCGGCCTCGAAGGTGGCGAGGCATGCGCCGAGCGGGAAGCCGCCGCCGATGCCCTTGGCGACGGCCATGATGTCCGGCGTGACGCCCGCGCGCTCATGCGCGAAGAACTTGCCCGAGCGGCCGACGCCGGTCTGCACCTCGTCGAAGATCAACAGGATGCCGTGCTCGTCGCACAGGGCCCGCAGGCCGCGCAGGCATTGCGGCGGAACGGCGCGCACGCCGCCTTCGCCCTGCACGGGCTCGATGAGAATGCCCGCGGTCTAGGGACCGATCGCGGCCTTCAGCGCCTCATGGTCGCCGAAGGGCACCTGATCGAAGCCCTCGACCTTGGGGCCGAAGCCTTCGAGATATTTCTTCTGCCCGCCTGCGGCGATCGTCGCCAAAGTGCGGCCGTGGAAGGCGCCTTCGAAGGTCACGAGCCGCCAGCGTTCGGGCCGGCCGCTCGCCGCATGGTATTTCCGCGCCGTCTTGATGGCGCATTCGAGGGCTTCCGCGCCCGAATTGGTGAAGAAGACCGTGTCGGCAAAGGTGTTGTCGACGAGCCGCTGCGCGAGCTTCTCGCCTTCGGGGATCGTGTAGAGGTTGGAGATGTGCCAGAGCTTGGCCGCCTGCTCCTGCAGCGCCTTGACGAGATGCGGATGCGCATGGCCCAGCGAATTGACCGCGATGCCCGCCGCGAAATCGAGATAACGCTCGCCCGAAGGCGTGATCAGCCAAGGCCCCTCGCCTCGCTCGAAGGAGAGATCCACGCGCGCGAAGGTCGGCAGCAGTGCTGACGTCCGGCTCTCTCCCGTCATGGCGAAGGTTCCTCTCCGTTTCTCGGCCTCGAAAAATCGAATGCCGCCCGAAGGGGCGGCGGCCGGCGAGGGCATATTAGGAAGGGGCGGGTTGCTGTCAATCACGGCGTTGTCAAGTCGTCGACCGGTTCGCGATGCCCGTTTCCCCAATCGATCGCTGGGGAAAACCGGTGCAAGGGAGTCCGGCGCGTTGGAAGCCGGGCCCGAGTTCTTGTAGGTTCCGATCACGATAGATACGAAATCTGGGGACTATGCCGTTCCGACCGCCGTTCACCGCGACGCCCGCAGGGTTCGCGTGCGGGCTTTTGCGGCCATGGTCCGGCGTCTTGGGAGTGGAAGCGATGTCCTGGACCGACGAGCGCGTCGAGCTTCTCAAGAAGCTCTGGAACCAAGGCTTGAGCGCGAGCCAGATCGCGGGCGAACTCGGCCACGGCATCACGCGCAACGCGGTCATCGGCAAGGTGCATCGTCTCGGCCTGTCGGGCCGGGCCAAGGCGCCCTCCAGCTCCGCGCCGCGGGTCCGCAAGCCCGTCACGCGCGCCCCGAGCCATCCGATGACCATGGTGCGCGGCAATCTCGCGCTGAAGCCGAAGGCGACGCCTCAGGCGATGCCGATCGTGGAATATCGTCCGGAACCGGTGGCCGAAGTGGTGGTTCCGATGTCCGAACGCGTGACGATCATGGAATTGCGCGAGTCGATGTGCCGTTGGCCGTTGGGCGACCCGTCGACCCCGGAATTCCGCTTCTGCGGCGCACCGTCGCCGATCGGCACGCCCTATTGCGGGTTCCACGGCAAGGTCGCCTATCAGCCGTCGAGCGACCGCCG
>CAYNUN010000143.1:0-5671 GCA_964400345.1 uncultured Methylobacteriaceae bacterium | reverse complement strand
CCGCTGATCGACTGGCTCGACTACAACGGCTATCGCGTCGTCACCAAGCCGACCAAGGAGTTCATCGACTCCACGGGTCGCCGCAAGGTGAAGGGCAACATGGACATCGAGCTTGCGATCGACGCGCTCGAACTGGCCCCGCACATCAACGAGATGGTGCTGTTTTCGGGCGACGGCGACTTCCGCTCGCTGGTCGAGGCCGTGCAGCGCCGCGGCGTCCGCGTGACCGTGATCTCCACGATCACCTCGCAGCCGCCGATGGTCGCCGACGAGCTTCGCCGCCAGTGCGACGAATTCATCGACATCATGACGCTCATGCCGAAGATCGGCCGTGATCCGCAGGAACGCGCCGAGCGCATTCAGCGCAGCTACGAGCGTCGCGCCACGACGCCGAGCGACGACGGCTCCGAGGTCTGAGATCGCGATGCGGACGGATAAGGCTTCCCGGGCGACTGAACCCGCTCGGGACTGTTCCCTCTGTCCGCGTCTCGTCGGCTTCCGCACGGCGGCGCGCGCCCGCGCGCCGGACTGGCACAATGCCCCGGTCCCCTCCTTCGGGCCGGGAACCGCGCGTCTTCTGGTCGTGGGACTGGCTCCCGGCCTTCAGGGCGCGAACCGGACGGGTCGCCCCTTCACCGGCGATTTCGCGGGCGATCTTCTCTACGCGACCCTGACGGAATACGGCTTCGCCAACGGCAAATTCGCGGCGAGGCCCGACGACGGACTTATGTTGACCGATTGCCGCCTCACCAACGCCGTCCGCTGCGTCCCGCCCGAGAACAAGCCGATCGGCGCGGAGATCAACGCCTGCCGCAGTTTCCTCTCGGCCACGATCGACGCGCTGCCGAACCTGACCGCCGTAGTGGCGCTGGGCCGGATCGCGCATGAATCGACGGTGCGGGCGCTGGGCTGCACCCCGTCCAAATTCGCTTTCGGCCACGGGGCCCAGCATGCGATCGGCCGCGTGCGGCTCTTCGACAGCTATCACTGCTCCCGTTACAACACGAATACCGGCCGTCTCACCGCAGACATGTTCCGCAGCGTCTTTTCGGCGGTCCGCGCCCATCTCGACCGGGGCTGAGCGGCTCGGTCCCGGCCCCTGTCCGTCATGCCCGCCTGCGCGGGCATGACGAGAACGGCAGTGTTCGCCCGCGCCTACTTCGCCCCGATGGCGGGCTTCGCGGGTTCCGGCAGATCCTTCGAGAAGCGGCTGAGAACGGTGTCCGGCGCGCTCGTATTGTGCCGGGAGGGCATCAGGCGTCCGGTCCAGAATTCGGTGGCGTCGGCGCCCTTGAAGTCGAGCACCCGCGCCTCGCCCCAGGCGTTGCCGCCCTTGGTACGCCAAGCGACATGCGCGGTGTCCGAATTCGCCTCCGTCACATACATCGAGCGGATCGAGGCGAAGGGCTTGTTCCGGGGCACGCCGTCGAAGGTCACGTCCAGCACGATGCGATCGGGATCGAGCGTGTTGATCCGCATTTCCGCCTTGCCGCCCGCCTTGAAGCTGAGGGTGAAGGTCTTCGTCTTCGGATCGAAGGCGATCTCGTTCAGCTCCACCACGGGCCGAAGCTGCATGTCCACGGGACCGACGAGGAAGGACGAGCCGTAGGCGGTCCAGCGCAGATTCGGCGGCGGCAGCGGCCGGGCGCGCCAATAGCCGTCCGGCGGGTAGAAGGCCATGACCTCCTCGGCCCGCTCGTTGTGCCGCACCCACAGCTGAACCACGTGCAGACCTTGCTCGACGCGGTCGCCGACCCGGACGGGCACCGTCGCGGGACGCCAGAAGGACGGGAAGGTGTAGCCCGTCAGCCAGAGCTCGGTGGATTCGAAGAAGGTCACCCGCCGCGCCTGCCCGGCGAAGGACGGGTCATAGGACATGTCGCAGCTGGTGAAGTCCGGGGCCCAACGGTCGACGACGATGGTGCCGATATAGGCCGGATGGACCGACTGGATGCGGAAGCTCTTCACGTCCGGCGAGATGAAGGACAGATCGATATTGTCCTTCTCCGCGCAGAGCACGGGCTCGCTGCGGTTCTCGACCCTGACGGGCAATTCGTTCTTGAGATCATAGGCCTGCGCCGCGGTGACGATCGCGAACGCGGCGGCGAGGGCGAAGAGATGGCGGATCATGCGGTCTCCGACGGGTAAGGCGTCGCCATGAGATAGGAAGCGGAAACGTCGGCGTCAGCGCCTGACGGCATAGACGTCGCCGGAATTGGCGGCATGCGGCAGGCCGCGGATATGGGCCTTCATGTCGTCCGCCGAGATCCAGGACCCGAAGACGAGCTTCTGCGTCTCACCCATGGAGAGATCGAAGCCGTAATCCCCGAGCGCGGAGAGCCGGTCGATGCAGCGGGCCGCGACGTCGCGCTGGATGGTCGTGAATTCGAAGGAGAGCGCGGGCAACGGACGGCTGAGCCCCGCCAGAACCGAATCCTCGAAGCCCTCGACGTCGATCTTCACGAAGGCCGGTTCGCCGTAGCGCGCGACGAGCGCGTCGAGCGTCGTGGACGGAATTCGGATCTCCTTGTCCCAGACCTGCCCCTCCCAGCCCTCCGCGCCGTCGGCGGCGCTGAGGAATTCGGTGGAGGCGGTGGAGACCGTCGGGTTCTTCGTGTTCACGCGGAACACGAGTTCGCCCTCGGAATCCGCCGCCGCGCAACGCAGAAGCGTCACGTTCCGGTCGAACATGAAGAGTGTGCGGATCACGGCCGCCGGCCCGGCCTGCGGCTCGAGCGCGACGACCCGCGCCCCGAGCCGCCTGAAGCTCGCGGCCCGATCCCCGACATGCGAGCCGACGTCGAAGGCGAGATCGCCCGGCTTCACGAAACGGGCATGCAGAAGATCCATGGCCCGATGGCGCGCGCGGTCGCCGTGATAGACGGCGACGGAGCGGACGAGACCTCGCAAGGCCGCGAACATGCTCATGCCCCGGCCCGGGCGAGCCCGGGCGCCTCCGCGAGAGCCGCGATTTCGGCGGGCGTTTCGAACTCTTCGGGAATGGCGCAGAGCCTCGCGGCGAGCAGCACCCGGCCGAGCCCGTCCGAGGAGGTGAGCACCGCGAAGGGAACCGCGGTCAGGAAGCCGAGCGTCAAGGGCAGCGACCAGAGCGCCAGCGCCGGGACGTTCCACGCCATCAGCCCCAGCACCGCGACGCCGAACAGCGTCTGCGGCCAAAGCCCTTTCACCGCCGTGCCCCATGACAGCGCATGAGCGTCGCGCGCCTGCCCGTTCCAGACGACCGTTCGGCCGAACAGCAGGCCGACCATGAAGATCGCGATGCGGAACGTGGTGATCGCGCCCAGAAGGAAGGAGAAGACCAGTTCGGACAACGCGCCCGCCGCGAAGCGCAGGCCCCCGCCCCACCGGGCCGTCCCCGCAAGAGCGGCGTCGGCGAAGCCCGCGAGCTTCGGCGCGAGATACATCACGAGGAAGGTGCAGTAGACCCCGATGGCGAGCTCGGCGGGGAAGCCGCCCGCGAGATCGGCGGTCTCGAAGGGCTTCAGCGCCGCAAGCGCGATCATCAGGGTCCAGGCCGGAACACCGATGAACATCAGGATAGCCCAGACGAGCTGAAAACGGCTGATCGGCAGCAGGCCGGGCAGATCGAGCAGTTTCAGATACTGAAGATTGCCCTGGCACCAGCGCACGTCGCGGCGGGAGAATTCGAGCACCGTCGGCGGGTTGTCCTCCCAACTGCCGCCTTCGGCCGGCAGCACGCGCACCTCGTATCCCGCCTTGCGCATCAGCGTCGCCTCGACCTGATCATGCGACAGCACATGGCCGCCGAAAGGCGGGCCGCCGGGGATCACGGGCAGGCCGCAATCGGCAACGAAGGGTGCGATCCGCACGAAGGCGTTGTGACCCCAGAAGGGGCCGCAATCGGCCGTCCACCACGCCTGTCCCATCGTGTAGGGCCGCATGCCGTGGCGCATGCCGAATTGGAAGAGCCGCGCGAAGCCGCTCTCGGTGGGCGCGCCGACCACGAGGCTCTGCAGAATGCCGAGCTTCGGATGCGCCTGCATGATCCTCGCCATGCGCACGATGGTCGCGCCCGACATCAGGCTGTCCGCATCGAGCGGCAGCATGAAGGCGTAGTCAGCCCCCCACCGCTCGCAGAAATCCTTCACGTTCCCGGCCTTGAAGCCCGTATTGATCTCGCGCCGCCGATAATGGAGGCGGTCCGCGCCCGAGGTCGTCGCCCGCCAAGCGGCGAAAGCGGCCTCTTCGGCCGCCGCGGCGGCGGGATCGGTCGTATCGCTCAGCACGAACCAACCGAAGGCCTCGCCCTGCCCCGTCGCATCGACCGAATCCTTCACCACGCGGAGACGCGCGAAGGCGCGCGCCGGGTCCTCGTTGCGGAGGGTCATCAGCACCGCCGTCCGTTCGACGAGCGTGGCCTGCGTCTCGCCCGCCGCGGCGTATGGCGCGACGCGTTCGAAACCGTCCTTCACGCCGTGCAGCAGCCAGAGGCCGATCACCGAATTCCAGAAGCCGAGCACCGTCCACGGGGCCGCCACGACGAAGCACAGGAAGATCACGACGTCGATCGCCGTCCACCCGCCCGCGCCGAGCACGCTCGCCGCGGCGGCGCAGAGCGCCAGATAGGTCACGACGTTCAGCAACAGGACGATGCGCCGTCTCGTACCGAGTTCGGCCATGGACTGAATGCCCGTCGGCGTCGTATCCGTGGCGACGGTCGAGACGGAAGCGGAACTCTCGGTCATTGGGGGGCCGTGTGATCGGAACGGAAACGGGCGAGGCGAACTCTGCCCGCGCTTTATGGGTCGCGGGCCCGCAACGACTAGAGCTTCGACGCGCCGCGGTCAAAGTCCCGGACGCGGCGGAAGCGCTCGTGCGCACGCTTTTCTCCGGCATCAGCCGAGGAACCGAACGCCTCGTCTTCGAAGGCCGCGTGCCGGAGGCGGAATACGAGCGCATGCGCTGCCCCCTGCAGGAAGGCTCGTTTCCCGGCCCCGTCAAATACGGCTATGCCGCCGTCGGTATCGTGGAGCGCGGCCCGTCCGCGCTCGAAGGCCGCACGGTCTTCTGCCTCCACCCGCATCAGGAGCGTTTCGTCGCACCCGTGGAGATGCTGCATCCGGTTCCCGACCGGGTTCCCGCCTCCCGGGCCGTCCTCGCCGCCAATATGGAGACGGCGCTCAACGCGCTTTGGGACTCCGGGGCGGGACCGGGCGACCGAATCGTGGTGGTCGGCGGCGGCTTCGTCGGCGGGCTCGTCGCGGCGCTGGCGGGCCGTAATCCCTGCGCGGACGTGACGCTGGTCGATCGTGCGCCGAAGCGCGAGGCGCTCGCCCGCGCCTTCGGCATCGGCTTCGCCGTGCCGGAGAACGCGCCGCGCGACGCCGACATCGTCTTCCACGCCTCCGCCCATCCCGCGGGCCTCGCCACCGCCGTCGCCAGCGCGGGTTTCGAGGCCCCCGTCGTCGAGCTGAGCTGGTACGGCGAGGGCGTCACGCCGGTTCCGCTGGGCGGGGCCTTCCATTCGAAGCGGCTGCGCATCGTCGGCTCGCAGGTCGGCCATGTCTCGCCCCTGCGCCGGCCGCGCTGGGATTACGGACGTCGCCTGCGCAAGGCGCTGGATCTCCTCGACGATCCGCGGCTGGACGCCTTCCTGACCCACGATATTCCCTTCGCCGACGCGCCCGAG
>CAYNUN010000142.1:0-5680 GCA_964400345.1 uncultured Methylobacteriaceae bacterium | reverse complement strand
GCGGCCTGTCTCGCGGCGGGTCTGCGCGCCGCCCGCGTCGGGCCGCGCGAGGCGCTGGCGCGGCTCGATCGTGATTCGGGCGAACCGCATCGCGTCGCCACCGACCTGTCCGACCGGCTGGCCTCGCCGGACGCCGATCCCGCCACGCGCGCCTTGTGGGAGGCCCATCGCCGGCGTCTCGCCGAGCGTGCGGCGCGGCTGAAGCTCGCGCCCCCCGCGCCGCGGATCGAATTCCGCGACCGTTTCGCCGTCCGCTTCGCCGCGGTGCTCGCCCTCGCGGTCGCGGCCCTCGCCGCGGGGCCGGAGCGCGAGGCGCGGCTCATGGCCGCCTTCGACTGGAGCGGGCGGGTCGACGTCGCGGCCGCGCCGCGGCTCGACGGCTGGGTCAACCCGCCCCTCTACACCCGCGTCCCGCCGATGCTGCTCGATTTCGCCAAGGCGGAGGGCGGGCGGCTCGCGCTGCGCGCGCCGGTGCGCTCGGATCTCGTGATCCGCGCCACGGGCGACGAAATCGTCGAAGTGAAGTTCACGGGCGGCCTCGAAAAGGCCGCGCCCGCCGGGCAGCAGCCCGTCGTCGGCGAGCATCGCTTCGTGCTGACGGGCGACGCTTCCGTGACGATCCGGACGCGCCGCTCGGGCCAGACCACGGTCGTGCTCGCCGCCGTGCCCGATCTTCCGCCCTCGGTGAAGCTCGTCGGCGCGCCGTCGACCGACGCCAAGGGCGCGCTGACCCTCTCCGCCGCCGTCGAGGACGATTACGGCGTGGCCGCCGGCGAAGTCGCGATCCTCGGCCCCGTCCGCGCTCCGGGCGCGGGCGGTGCGCGCGCCCCGCTGGTGCCGCCGCCCGCCATGCCCCTCTCGCTGTCGGGCGAGACGAGAAACGGGACGGGCGACGGCCGTGCGGCCGAAGCCAAGACCTCCTTCGACCTGAAGGACCATCCTTGGGCGGGCGCCGAAGTCGAGGCGCAGCTCGTCGTGCGCGACGATGCGGGGCAGGAGGGGCGCAGCGAGGTCTTCCGCATGACCCTGCCGAAACGGCCCTTCACCGAGCCGCTGGCCAAGGCCTTGGCGGAACAGCGCCGCGACCTCGTCGTCGATCCGGCGGGTCGCAAGCGCACGCAGGAGGCGCTGTTCGCCCTGCTGATCGAGCCCGCGCGCTTCACGCCCGACCTGTCGATCTATCTCGGTCTGCGCAAGGCCGCGCGGGATCTGCGGCGGGCGGAGAAGGGCCCCGAACTTCTCGAAATCTCGGAATTTCTCTGGCAGATGGCGCTCGCCATCGAAGAGGGCACGACGACGGACGCCGAAAAGGCGCTCCGGGCCGCCGAACAGGCCCTGCGCGACGCGCTCGAGCGCGGTGCGTCGCCCGAAGAGCTGAAGCGGCTCATGGACGAGCTGCGCATGGCGATGAACCGCTACATGCAGGAACTCGCGGAGAAGATGCTGCGCGACCCGAACATGCGGCAGGCCGAGCGCGAGGCGTCCCCGAACGATCGCATGATCACGCCGCGCGACCTCGACGCCATGATGGATCGGATGGAGCGCATGATGCGCGACGGCCGGACCGAAGAGGCGCAGCGCATGCTGGACCAGCTCCGCAATCTGATGCGCGACATGAAGACCGCCCGGCCCATGCGCGATCCGCGCGGCCGCGAGATGCAGCAGGCCCTCGACGAACTCGACCGCATGACGCGCGAACAGCAGCAGCTGCGCGACGACACGTTCCGCGAGGGCCAGCGTCGCCGCGACGAACAGCGCCGCAACGACCGCCGCCAATCGCAGCGCGACCCGCAGGACCAGGAAGGCCGACAGGGCCGGCAAGGCCGGCAGGGCCAGGAAGAAGGGCAGGAAGGTCAGGGCGGCGAACGCGGGGAAGGGCGGTCGCCCGGCCAGAGCCTCGCCGAGCGTCAGCAGGATCTCAAGCGCCGTCTCGAAGAGATGCGGCGTCGCATGCAGGGCATGGGCGGCGAGCCGGACGGCTTCGGCGAGGCCGAGAACGAGATGGGCCGCGCCGAGGGCGCGATCGGCCGCAATCAGGACGGCGAGGCCGTCGACGCGCAGGGCCGCGCGCTGGAAAATCTGCGTCGCGGCGCGCAGGACATGGCGCGCCGCATGCAGCGGCAGGGCAATGAATTCGGCGAAGGCGAGCCGTCCGGCGAGCCGAGCGGAGAGGCGCGCGATCGTGCCGACGGCGGCGATCCCGATCGCGATCCTCTGGGCCGCGACGTGCCGAGCCGCGAGGCCAACGACCGCGCCCGGATGCAGGAGGGCGGCAAGAAGGGCACCCTCGAACTGCGCGCCCGGGAAGTGCTCGAAGAGCTTCGCCGGCGCTTGGGCGAGACGGAGCGGCCGAAGGGCGAACTCGATTATCTGCAACGCCTCATCGATCCGCGCGAGATGCTCCCGCGTTGAGTCCCGACGAAACGCCGCGGCGCGCGGGGGTTGCGCCCGCCCGCGCGGCGTGGCTGTTGTGCACCCCATCCCACATCGACCGGGCCCGGCATGACCTTCATCGACTATCTCGTTCCCGTCGCCACGCTGGCCGTGGCGGTGGTCCTGCTGCTCGGTCTCATCAACATGATGCGCGGGGGCAGCCCCAACCGCTCGCAGACCCTCATGCGATGGCGCGTCATTCTCCAATTCCTCGCGGTTCTGCTGATCATGACCGCCATTTGGCTGAAGTCCTGAGGGATTGTTCCGGGCGCGAAGGGGGTTAACCTAACGGAAGATCTTCTCCTCGCGAGGCTTCCGGATGCGTCGGCTTCGATTCGTTTCGGTCTTGGCGCTTCTTCCGTGCATCGCGATCGTGCCCGTCGCCGCCGAACCGCCCGCGCCCGGCACCGAATTCCGCATCGGCGCGTCGCTGCATGATCCGGGATCGCGGGAGAAGGGCAGTGTGGCCGCCCATGTGGAAGTCCTGTCCCCGCGCCTCTTCGCCGCCCCTCCCGGCCTGCAGGGCTTCGTCCCGCGCGGCCATGTCGGCGGCGCGATCGGTCCGGCGGGGACGACCCGCCATGTCCATGCGGGCTTCGCCTGGACCGTCGACCTGACGTCTCGTCTTTTCGTCGAAGGCGCTTTCGGCCTCGCCCTGCATGACGGGCGGCACGGCCGCGCCGATGCGGCGCGCGCGGCCCTCGGCTGTTCCTGGGCCTTCCGCGAACAGCTCTCGCTGGGGCGGCGGCTGACCGAGCGAACGAGCCTCATGGTCACGGTCGAGCATCTGTCCAATGCGGGCCTCTGCGACGAGAACCGCGGGCTGACGCATTTCGGCCTCCGTCTGGGGCATCTCTTCTGAGTCGGCTTCCCGCGGCCGCGCGCCGCGCTATATCGGAAGCCAGCTCGGAGAGGCTTCCATGGTCGTTTTGAACCGCATCTACACCCGCACCGGCGACAACGGCACGACGGCGCTCGGCACCGGCGAACGTCGTCCCAAATTCGATCTTCGCGTCGAGTCCTACGGCACCGTCGACGAGACGAATTCGGTGCTCGGCCTTGCGCGCCTCCATACCGCGACGACGGAACCGCTCGTCGACGCGATGCTCGGCCGCATCCAGAACGATCTCTTCGATCTCGGCGCGGATCTGTGTACGCCCGACACCGGCAAGCCGCTCGATTACGAGCCGCTGCGCATCGTGGCGTCGCAGGTCGAACGGA
This sequence comes from uncultured Methylobacteriaceae bacterium, assembly GCA_964400345.1. Classification (GTDB taxonomy): domain Bacteria; phylum Pseudomonadota; class Alphaproteobacteria; order Rhizobiales; family Beijerinckiaceae; genus JAIXZO01. The sequence goes on along the minus strand of CAYNUN010000142.1, from coordinate 2,026 downwards.
TCGAATCGGAGATCGATCTCCTGAATGCGGAGCTGAAGCCGCTGCGGTCCTTCGTGCTGCCGGGCGGCTCGCCCGCGGCGGCCTATCTGCATCAGGCGCGCACGGTGAGCCGCCGCGCGGAGCGGCTCATGGTGGAGCTGGCGTCCCGGCCGGAGGAAAAGGTCGGCGAGGCGGCGCTGAAATACGTCAACCGGCTCTCCGACTTCCTGTTCGTCGCCTCGCGCTATGTGAACCGCCGCGGCGAGGGCGACGTGCTCTGGGTGCCGGGCGGCAACCGCTGAGCCGCGAAGCGCCGGGCCTTCGCGAGCGCGCATGAGCATTTCGGCGCGTTGACAAGGCTTCCGGCCGACCATTACGGTCCGGGCATCGCCGGGGGGCCGGCATTCCCGCCTGCGCATGCGTCGCGCGTGCCCAACGATGTCGCAAAGGACCACGGCGCCTCGCGCCGCGGTCCGGAGGAAGATCGAATGAAGATCCTCGTGCCCGTCAAACGGGTCGTCGACTACAATGTGAAGATCCGCGTGAAGCCCGACGGTTCGGGCGTCGAACTCGCCAATGTGAAGATGTCGATGAACCCCTTCGACGAGATCGCCGTCGAAGAGGCGATCCGGCTGAAGGAGCAGGGCAAGGCCGAGGAGATCGTGGTCGTGTCCATCGGCCCGGCGCAGGCCGCGGAGACGATCCGCACCGCGCTCGCCATGGGCGCCGACCGCGGCATCCTCGTGAAGACCGATTCGGTCGTCGAGCCGCTCGCCGTCGCCAAGATCCTCAAGGGCATCATGGACGCCGAGGCCCCGGGTCTCGTGATCATGGGCAAGCAGGCGATCGACGACGACTGCAACGCCACGGGCCAGATGCTGGGCGCGCTCTCCGGCCGCCCGCAGGGCACCTTCGCCTCCAAGGTGGATCTCGGTTCGGGAACCGTCGCCGTGACGCGCGAGGTCGACGGCGGCCTGCAGACCGTCGAGCTGCAGCTGCCCGCGATCGTGACGACGGATCTGCGTCTCAACGAGCCGCGCTACGCCTCGCTGCCCAACATCATGAAGGCGAAGAAGAAGCCGATCGACGAGAAGACCCCCGAGGATTTCGGCGTCGACGTCGCCCCGCGCCTCAAGGTTCTGAACACCGCGGAACCCGCCTCCCGCAAGGCGGGCGCGAAGGTGGGCTCGGTCGCCGAACTGGTGCGGAAGCTCAAGACCGAAGCCGGAGTGCTCTGACATGGCCGTTCTGCTCCTCGCCGATCACGACGACGCGTCGTTGAAGGACGCGACCGCCAAGGCGCTCACCGCCGCCCGCGCCATGGGCGGGCCGGTGCATGTCCTCGTCGCGGGGTCCGGCTGCGCGGCCGCGGCCGCGGCGGCCGCGAAGCTCGACGGCGTCGAGAAGGTGCTCGTCGCCGACGCGCCCGCTTATGCGCATCGGCTCGCCGAGCCCGTCGCCGCGCTCGTCGCCTCGCTCGCCTCCGGCTACGACGCGGTCGTGTCGGCTGCGACCGCCGAGGGCAAGAACACGATGCCGCGCGTCGCGGCGCTTCTCGACGTGATGCAGATCTCCGACATCACCGCGGTGCGCGCCCCCGACACGTTCGAGCGTCCGATCTACGCGGGCAACGCGATCCAGACCGTGCAGTCCACCGACGCGAAGAAGGTCGTCACGGTCCGCACCGCCTCCTTCCAGGCGACGGGCGCGGGCGGTTCGGCTCCGATCGAGGCGGTGCCCGCCGCCGCCGATCCGGCGGTCTCGACCTTCAAGGGCGAGGAACTGTCGAAATCCGATCGGCCGGAACTCACCTCCGCCCGGATCATCGTCTCCGGCGGCCGCGCGATGCAGAACGCCGAGAACTTCAAGACCTATCTGGAGCCCGTCGCCGATCGCCTCGGCGCGGCCATGGGCGCGTCCCGCGCCGCGGTGGATGCGGGCTACGCCCCGAACGACTGGCAGGTCGGCCAGACCGGCAAGGTCGTCGCCCCGCAGCTCTACGTCGCCGTCGGCATTTCCGGCGCGATCCAGCATCTCGCGGGCATGA
>CAYNUN010000141.1:0-5840 GCA_964400345.1 uncultured Methylobacteriaceae bacterium | reverse complement strand
AGCGCCCGCCTTCGGCGACGCCTTGGCGATGCGCTCGATCAGGAAGTCGGCCCGGGTCATGCGCTTGGCATGAATGCCCGCGGCGAGCTGCAGGAAGACGATCGCCACGATCGAATGCGCGGCGATTTCCGCGACGCCGGTGATCGGCTTGGAGAGGAAGCTGCGGCCGATGACGTCGGCCACGATGAGGAACATCAGCAGGAAGGTCCAGGCCGTCCCGATGGCCCCGACCATACTGACGAAACCGCCGAATGCGCCTTGGGCATTCGACGGTGCGCCGCTTTCGATGGCGGCGAGGTCCGCATTCTCGGACATTATGAATACTCTCTGGTACCGGGAGGGGCCCGAGGCCCCTCCCGTGCCGACAAGGAAGATCAGGCTTCGGCCGACCAGTCGCGCGGGGGCTTGCCGCCGCCCGCACGGAGCGCGGCGAAGTAGGCCTTCAGAAGATCGCGCGAGCCTTCGCCCGAGCTGTCGGCCCAGGTCTTGCCGAGGTTCGGAAGGCCGCGGATCCAGCGCTGACGCTCGGCGTCGGGAAGGGTGGTCACGATCGCGCCCTTGGCGACCATCTCCTTCTCCGCCGCGTCGATACGGGCGTTGACGTCGTCCGTGTGAACCTTGGTCGTCGCCTTGCCGACCCGCACCATCGCGTCCTGCACGACCTTCGGGAAGGAGTTGAAGCGATCGAGGTTGCACGACACGGTACCGACCGACATCGCGCCGAGATCGACCTTGGTCACGAACTTGGCGACTTCGTAGACGCGCGTCGGCAGAATGCCGACGAAGAAGGAGATGCAGCCGTCCGAAACGCCCGTCTGGATGTCGGTGTAGTAGGTGGTCAGAGCGCCGTCGACCGGGGTCGCGCCCGTGCCCTGCAGCCAGTTCGCCGACGTGCCGGGAGCCGAGATCTTCTTGTTGCGCAGATCGTCGACCGACTTGATCGGGAAGTTCGTCCACAGGTGATAGGTGTCGGTCACCAGGGAGGTGAGCGGCATGAGCTTCAAGCGCGCATAGGACGCCTTCAGAGCCGCATTGGACGTGTTGAGATCCTGGAAGACATTGGCGATCAGCGTGTGGTCGCCGCCCGAGAACGGAGTGAAATAGGTGAGGTTCTGGAGGGGCATGGTCGAACCCTCCCACAGAGCGCCGACGTAACCGATGTCGACGATGTTGTCGCGCACGGCCTCCATCGTGTCCTGGAACTTGTAGAGCGTACCGCCATAGGCTTCGCGCCAATTGATCCGGACACTGTTGCCGTTGTCGCGCAGATACTTGTCCACTTCCGGCTGGAAGTAGTTCTTCATCTGCGACACCCACATGTTCTGCACCGGGTGGCTGGACCCGATCTGAACCGTGAGCGCCTGCTGCGCCGAAGCCTTGATGTTGAAAAGGGGCAGCGCCGTCGCGGCCGCACCGGCCGCGATGAAGCCGCGGCGTGTCGTCTTCGTCATTTCGTTTTCCTCCCAGATGCCGGATTTCGCCCGGTTCTCGTGCGCGACCGCCGGACGGCTACCGCTATGCAGAGCTCAAGTTTGGATATCTTGCGGCTGTTTCAAGTACTTGCCGAACGAAAAGCGAGCACGAAAGCGAGGCACGGAGTCGCACCTCGCCGCGCTCATGCGGGCGGCTCCACGAACTTCGCCACGAAGCGGCGGACGGCCGGACCCGCCATGAGGATGACGGGAAAGGCGACGGCCCATGAGATCGGCCAGGCCACGGCCCAGCGGAGGGCGAGGTCGGGCAGGAAACCGACCGCGTTGACGGTCGCCACGAAGCTCACGACGGCGGTCATGATGCCGGACAGGATGAGGCCGAAAAGGATCGGCGCCCAGCGATGAGGCAGACGGCGGAACATGCGGGTCACTTGATCGGGGGACGGGGAAGCTTCGCCTCGCCGGGTTCGACGACGAAACCGTGCGCGAGCGTGTACCACGGCCCGACCACGTCGGGCGCGGGCGGCTCGCCTGCATCGTGTCGGCGGAAATCGCCGACGAGGGACCGCGTGACTCCGAAGACCACGTCGGTTTCGAGATGCTCGTCGCCGTCGACGAAAACCTGCGTGACCAGGGTCTTGAAGCCCGGCTTGTGGATCAGGACATGGAGATGGGCCGGCCTGTAGGGATGGCGGTGCTGGAGGCGCAGCATGTCGCCCACGGGGCCGTCCGTCGGCACCGGATAGCCCGCGGGTTTGACCGACCGGAAGGCGAAACGTCCCGCCGCATCGGTCGTGAATTGGCCGCGGAGATTCATGTCCGCCTGTTCGGGATCCTGATTTTCATAGAAGCCCGCGGGCGACGCCTGCCAGACGTCGACTTCCGCGCCGGCGACGGGGCGGCCGGCCGTGTCCGTCACGGTCATCTCGGCGAAGAGCGCGGGACCGGGGGTCGGGGAGCGGACGATCGAGCCGCCGTTCGGCGTGGGCGGCGAATGCATCCGCCAGAACGGCCCGAGCAGCGCCGCGGCGGTTTCCGTCGGCCCGCCCGCGCCGTTGTTGATGAGGCAGACGAGCGTCGAGACGCCGATCGCATCGGAGAAGAGGATGCCCTCGTTGTGCGCGTCCCCGGTCGCCTTGCCGATTCGGTTGAGGAGTTCGACGCCGAGTTCGAATTCCGCCTCCGTCGGCCGCACGTCGCGAATGAAGGCGTGCATGTGCCGGATGAAGGAGGCGGCGATTTCGCGCAGACGAGCGTCTTCGCAGCCGTTGACGGCCGCGATCACGGCGGAGGTCACGTCGGCTTCAGTCTCGATGATCATGGGACCTCCCGCTTCTTCTTTCGCCCGCCGGCCGGACCGGAGGCTCCGCGTCGGAGCCCCCGCCGGAATCTTCGGGCGCAGATGAAGGCCGAAGATCGGCGTCGCGGTCAACCCGGTACGGGCCGTCCCTCCGCATCGATCATCAACAAGTGGTCCGCCCTCATGAAGGGGCCGGGCGGCATGCGGTCGAGCGATCGATCGGGCGGGCGGGACCGGAAGCGAAGCGGAGAGCGGGCCGAAGCGGTTTCGATTTGCGGCCGATCCGGCTCGCGTATACCAAACGCTGAACCAAGAAGCGAAAAGCCCTTCGGGCTGCACATTCGGAGCCGCGCGTGCACCGCAATATCGTTCCTTTCGTCCCTTACGACTTCAAGGGCGAACTCGTTCCCTGCCCGGTCTGCGGATCGCCCGCACATAGGCCGGTGGCGCGGATGGACCGGCGCCTGAAGCCGCTTTCGACCGTGATCTGCGACGATTGCGGCGTGTTCTATTCGAACCCGATGCCGACGCGGGACGAGCTCACGCATTACTACAAGAACGAATACCGAAAGGACTACCAATTCGCCTTCACGAAGCCTTCCTCGAAACATGTCGAGAAGAAGCGGATCGAGGCGCGTTCACGCTACGAAGTGGTCCGGAAGGAAACGACCGGAGAGCGTCTCGTGCTGCTCGATTTCGGCTGCGGTTCGGGCGAACTGGTGCATGAATTCGCGACGCGGGGACATGAAGCGCACGGTTTCGAGCCGGGCGCGACCTATGCGTCCTTCGCGCAGACGGCGCAGACCCTCGACATCAAGATCCAGAGCGCGGATTTCCGCAGCGCGTCCTATGAACCGAAGCGGTTCGACGCGATCACGATGCTGCATGTTCTCGAACATATCCCGGACCCGATCGCCGCGCTCGAAAAAGCCCATGAATGGCTGAAGGACGATGGCGTCCTTTATCTCGAAGTGCCGAACATGCAGGGCTACTCGCTCAAATGCTTCGAGCATTTCCACTTCGCGCATGTGCTGGGCTTCTCGCGCGACAATCTGATCCTCGCGCTGCGCAGGGCGGGCTTCCGCGTGCGTCGCGAAATGTCGAAGACCTCGATCATCGCCGAAAAGGCGATCGGAACCGCCTGCACCGCGGCGATCGACCCGAAGGCCACGGCGGCGCGCAATCATGCGGAGTATACGCAGGGCGTGTCGATGCTCGCTTATGTCCGCTACCATCTGCGGCGCGGATACAGGCGGCTTTTGTCGAACTGAGCGCGTTCCGCGACCATGGGGGCGGAGCGGGGTCGGTCAAGCGGACTTCAGCACGTCCAGCAGGGCTTCGGCCAAGTCTCTTTCGCCGAAGGGTTTCTGGATGACCCGAATGTGCCGATAGGCCGGCGCCAAGCCCTGCGCGCCGTAGCCGGTCGCGAAGACGAACGGGATATTCCGGGCGATCAGCATGTCGGCCGCAGGATAGCTGCTTTCTCCGTTCAGATTCAGATCGACGATCGCAACGTCGAATTCCGTTTCTGAAATCATTTTGACGGCTTTTTCTCGCCGGTTCGCCAATCCGACGACGACGCAACCCATTTCTGTCAGCATATCTTGAAGAAGCAAATATACGAATATCTCATCTTCAATGACTATGACGCGTTTTGATTTCAGTTTCTTATACCTCATTGATTTTCCACATCGATTTTTCTGCCGGCATATCTATATGAAATAATATACCGCCCGGATTGTATTGTATGTCGACCGTTCCATCGAGATCCTGAGCCAAGACGCTCTCGATCAGAATGGACCCGAAACCTTTACGAGCGGGGGGCGTGACGCGCGGTCCTCCGCTCTCTTGCCATGTCAAACCGATGTGTTCGTGACCGCCCGAATCCTTGGCGAGGCTCCAACGAATATCGACGACGCCCGTCTTTTCGCTCGAAAGAGCCCCATATTTGGCGGCGTTCGTCGCAAGTTCATGAAGGCCCATGGCCAGGATCAGAGCCGCGCTCGGCGTCAGACGAACGGCGTCGCCGGAGATGACGAACTGCTTCGAATTCTTGTTGAAGCCGAAGGGTTGCAAAGTCTGCGCGATGAGATCCTTCAATGCCACGCCGTACCATTGCTCGGTTCCGAGCAGAGCATGCGCCTTCGACAGGGCGATCAGGCGACGTTCGAACCCTGCGATGACGCTCTGCGGGGCTTTCCCGCGCAGCGTTTGTCTTGCAATGGCTTGAACGATCGCGAGCGTGTTCTGCGTTCGATGGTTCAATTCGTCGGTCAGGAAGCGAAGGCGGTGTTCTTCTTTCCGGCGCTCGGTGACGTCGAGATAAGAGACGAAATATTGTTTTATCTCAGATCCTTCGAATACGGGACTCGTGAGAGTGATCGCCCAAAAGATGCTTCCATCCTTACAATAATAACCGATTTCAGGATATATATGGCCGAACGTGTTGCCGAACGACGAGTTGATGTGGGCGATGAGTTCAGGATCGCTTCTCGGACCGAGCAGAAACTCGAAATTTTGTCCTAATACTTCGTCCCGACTGAAGCCCGTACGTGAAATGAAACTGTCGTTCGCAAAGATGATCGGGTTGTTCGGGATGGTCGGGTCGATGAATATCATGGGCAATCGTGATCGAGTGGCTGCCGCCACGAAGGGACCGCCCGCCCTTCTGGTCATCTCGACCTTCAGTTCGCTCGCTTTTTGAGCCTCTGATTTATCTTTTTCTTCAACCAAAACGATCCCCGCGGCCAATGAAATATGGAATTTCCCAGCATTATCGATGTCCAATCCATCAAAAAGCGACGCTCATTTCAATGAATACGAAGGGCGTATCATTTCATATATCCATCGGATATTTCACCGATCGGCGGCCTGTACTTCGATAGAAGTACAGGATCATCGTCGGGCCGCGAGGAGGCTCTCGTGAGGGAGATCGATCGATCTTCACGGGATGGAGCGGCGACGGCGCAACGGCCGTTTCCCGAGCGCGCCTGCGGCGGATGGATCGATTTGAAGCCAAGGCCACGATGGAGGGCCGAGAACACCGGGGGCATCCGGGGTGGTGGATTGGTAGCGGAGGAGGGACTCGAACCCCCGACACAAGGATT